>NZ_CAXQBM010000029.1:0-74860 GCF_964222115.1 Alteriqipengyuania sp. | reverse complement strand
CCAGCGGCTGCACCTCCAGCGGCAGCGGATCGGTCACCCGGTTGCTGCCCGAGGTGCGGATATGCTGGATCGCCGCCTCGATCCGGCGCAGCGGTCGCAGGCCAACGTAACTTTGCAGCACCACCAGCACCATCAGGCCCAGCCCCAGGATCACGAAGCTGATGACGAGTATGCGTTGCACCCGGTCGATCTGCGCATCGATATCATTGCGCGAGGATGCGACCGCGAAGGTCCAGCGGGTGTCGCTACCCGGCAGGATCGCGTCGCGCTGCGCGATCCGCAGCGGCGATCCCTGGAATTGCTGGCTGTTGAAATAAAGGACCTCGTCCTCCGGCGATTCGCGCAACTCCAGCGTCTGGTCCCACAGGGAACGCGACGGAAGCACGGCGGTGTTCTCGATAGAAACCGGCTCGCCCGCGGGGCTGATCTGGTAATAAAGGCCCGAATTGGGTTCGAGAAACCGCTGGTCCCCCATCGGGCGGATCAGCCAGATCTCGCCGCCCGGCTGGATTTCGGCCGAGGCGATCAGCGCGGTGAGGTTGTGGTTGAGCTGCGTGTCGAAATTGTTCTCGACCAGGCTGGTCATCGTGCGGTTCAGCGCGATCCCGCCGCCGAGCAGCAGCACGATGATCCACACCGCCGAAATCGCGATCATCCGCCATGTCAGGCTGCCGGTGTGCGGGGCGACGAAGTTGCGCACCCGCTCGACATAGGTTTCGCCCGCTACCAGGTCGGGCGCGGAAGGATCGCGCCTGCCCGACTTGCCGCGCGCAGGCGCCCCCGCGGGCGCCGAATCCGGCGCACCGTCGGAGGAGCCGTCAGGCGCGGGGCGCGTCGGCGGGGTCGTCGAGGCTGTATCCAAGGCCACGGATCGTTGTGATGACTTCCGCGCCCAGCTTTTTGCGGATGCGGGTGACGAAGACCTCGATCGTGTTCGAATCGCGGTCGAAATCCTGATCGTAGATATGCTCGATCAGTTCGGTGCGGCTGACCACCTTACCCTTGTGGTGCATCAGGTAGCTCAGCAGCTTGTATTCCTGCGCGGTCAGCTTCACCGGATCGCCGCCACGCGTAACGCGGCCCGAACGCGTATCCAGCCGCACGTCGCCGGCGGTCAGTTCGCTGCTGGTATTGCCCGAGGCACGGCGGATGAGCGCACGCAGGCGGGCGATCAGTTCTTCGGTCTGGAACGGCTTGGCGAGGTAATCGTCCGCCCCCGCATCCAGCCCGGCGACCTTGTCGCTCCAGCTGTCGCGCGCGGTCAGCACCAGCACTGGGAAGGTGCGGCCTTCCTTGCGCCACATGTTGAGCACGGTCAGTCCGTCGATCTCGGGCAGGCCGAGGTCGAGGATGACCGCGTCGTAATTTTCGCTGGAACCCAAGTAGTGCCCGTCTTCGCCATCGGTCGAAAGATCGACCGCATAGCCGTTCTGCTCCAGCGTCGACTTGAGCTGCTGGCCCAGGGTGGGCTCGTCTTCCACGATCAGGATGCGCATCGGCGTCTTTTCCTCGTCACTTGCCCATTGTGAATGGCAAGCCCGCTCCTTGAAGCGAATGGCGCATCATCGTCAACAACAAGCCCCGTTTTTCCGCCCAAAACCTCATCGCGCACGGTTGAGCACGCGGCCGGTGCGCGCATCGACATCGACGAAGGTCACGCGGCTGTTGCGCATGAACTTGAGGCGATAGGCCATCGCCCGCTGATCGTAGGCAGGGCCCAGGTATTCGTAGCAATTGTCGCTATTGCGCACGTTGGAGCACAAGGGCGCGCTCAGGGTCCGGAACACGATCGCCTCGATCTGCCGCAAGGGCAGCGCCTTGCCCGATTGCGTGTCGCGACGCGCCGCGTCCTGCGCCGGGTTCGTCTGGGCGAGCGCAGGAGCAGGCGTTGCGACAATTGCGCAACCGAGCAGCAGCGAGGCAATGATCCGTTTCATGTTGAGAGCGGATATGCCTTCATCGCATTGAATAGCCTCTGAATGCCTGAGGTTGCCGTTCGTTCAGAGTGTCGCCTCATTTGATGAACGAATGCCTCATTTGAGAACACCTCAATTAACCGCCTCGTAGGTGACGGAGACGGTCACGCCGGTTTCGACCATTCCTGGCTGGACAGGCGGAGCTGCACCGCTGCGCTCAGCAGTGACCATAATGGCATCGGCAGAATACTCCCGTGCGTTACCACTCACGCTTTCGGAAATCTTGAGCACGCGCACGTTCGAATAGCCAGCGACCCGCGCATAGTCCAACGCCATTGCCCGGGCGCGCTCCATCGCACGGCGGCGTGCCTCGGCCTTGGGGCCCGTATCGTCGGAGACGGAAAAGCGAGGCCCGTTAATATTGTTCGCGCCCGCCTGAACCAGCGCGTCGAGCACATTGCCCACCTGCTCCGTGTCGCGCAGCTTCACGCTGACCTGATTCGACGCCTCGTAGCCGCGGAATACCTGGTCGCGGGTCTGCTGGTCGTAATCGAACCGCGCGTTGAGGTTGATCCGGGTGGTCTGGATGTCACGCTCGGGAACACCCAGCGAGCGCAGCCGGTCGATCACACGCTGCATCTGCGTAGAGTTCTGCCGCAGTGCGTCGGATGCCGTCATTGCCTGCGTTGTCACGCCAGCGCTGATCGTCACCATGTCGGGCTCCACCTCGACCTGTTCGTTCACCACAAGCTCGATCACGGGCCCGGTCGCCTGAATCTGCACTTCAGCGGCGAGCGTCGGCGTTGCGGCTAACGCAGCTAGTGCCAGCGAGGCGGGTACGATCATACGGCGGATCATCGGCATTCTCCCATACAATGTCCTTATCAAAGACATTACCCGCATGCAGTTCCATGCGGAAGGCTTGTGAGATAGGCCCCTGCGCCTTAACTCGCCGCAACCATGGCACAGCCTCCGATCCTCTCCTGGGAAAACCTCGGCCTCCAGCAAGGCGGCAAGTGGCTGTTCGGCGGCCCGAACCAGGACAATATCGACCTGCATATCGGCCCGCGCGACCGGCTGGCGCTGATCGGTCGCAACGGCGTGGGCAAGACCACCCTGTTCCGCCTCATCGACAACCGGCTGGAAGCGGATCAGGGCCAGCGCAAGGTGAAGCCCGGCACGCGGATCGTGGTGCTGGAGCAGGACCCGGACTTGTCGGGCTTCGCAACGCTGATGGATTTCGCGCTCGGCGGAGAGAACCCGCCCGCGCAGCACGAGGTGGAGGCCATTGCGGGCCAGCTCGGCATCGACATGAGCCGCGCATGCGAAGGCGCCAGCGGGGGCGAGAAACGCCGCGCTGCCATTGCCCGCGCACTGGCGCAGGACCCGGACCTGCTGCTGATGGACGAGCCGACCAACCACCTCGATCTGGCCGCAATCGACTGGCTCGAAAGCTGGCTCGACCGCTACAAGGGCGCGTTCCTCGTCATCAGCCACGACCGCACCTTCCTGAAGCGCCTGACCCGTGCGACCCTGTGGCTCGACCGGGGCACGATGCGCCGCAAGGAAGTCGGCTTCGGCGGGTACGAGGCGTGGGAAGAACAGGTCTATGCCGAAGAAGCGCGCGCGGCGGAGAAGCTCGACGCGAAGCTGAAGCTGGAGGCGCACTGGCTGGAACGCGGAGTTACCGCGCGGCGCAAGCGCAACCAGGGACGGCTCGAAAAGCTGTGGCAGATGCGGGCCCAGCGTGCGGCCATGATCGACACCAGCGGTACGGCGAAGCTGAAGCTCGCCACGGAAGAGGACTTCAAGAGCAAGTCCGTGATCGTCGCGGATCGCGTTTCGAAGACCTATGGCGAGCGAACGATCATCCGCGAATTCAGCCTGCGCATCCAGCGCGGCGACCGGATCGGGATTGTCGGCGCGAATGGTGCGGGCAAGACGACGCTGCTCAAGATGCTCACCGGCGAACTCGCACCGGATACCGGCACGGTCGACATTGCCAAGACGCTGACGGGCGTGATGATCGACCAGCAACGCAGCCTGATGGCGGCGGACAAGACCGTGCGGCAGGTGCTCGCCGAAGGCGGCGACTGGATCGATGTGCGCGGCAACCGCAAGCACGTGCAGGGCTACCTCAAGGAATTCCTGTTCGATCCCGGTATCGTCGATACCAAGGTCGGCATCCTGTCCGGCGGAGAGAAGTCGCGCCTGCTGCTGGCTCGCGAATTCGCCAAGGCAAGCAACCTGCTGGTGCTGGACGAGCCGACCAACGATCTCGACCTCGAAACGCTGGACCTCCTGCAGGAGGTGATCGCGGACTACGACGGCACCGTCCTGATCGTGAGCCATGATCGCGACTTCCTCGACCGGACGGTTACGGTGACGCTTGGTCTCGACGGGTCGGGCAAGGTCGATGTGGTCGCGGGCGGATACGAGGACTGGGTCGCCAAGCGCCGCCAGCCGATCACCGGCAAGGCGAAGGTTTCTGCGAAGTCTGCCGCTCCGCCACCGCCTCCACCTCCCCCGCCGCGCGCGGACAAGCTCGGCTTCAACGAACAGCGCGATTACGAGACCCTGCCCGAGCGGATCGAGGAACTGGAGCTCGCCATTGCGCGAGGCGAGGAAATCCTGTCCGACCCCGAGCTGTACACCTCCGACCCGCAGCGTTTCGCCAATATCTCGAAGGGCATCGAGAACGCACGCAGCGAGAAGGAGGCGGCCGAAGAACGCTGGCTCGCACTCGCCGAGCGGGTGGAAGGTTGAGTGTAGCGGCGCTCCACAAGGAGATCGCCGCTTGCCGGGCGTGCGAAGCGGCATTGGGTTTCGCGCCCCGCCCCGTGGTCCAGTTCTCCTCCGCCAGCCGCATCCTCATCATCGGGCAGGCTCCCGGCTCCAAGGTCCACGCCAGCGGCATCGGGTGGGACGATGCCAGCGGAGACCGTCTGCGCGATTGGACCGGGCTGACTCGCGAGCAGATGTACGATCCGGCCCTCGTCGCACTCGTCCCGATGGGCTTCTGCTACCCCGGAAAGGCAAGCGGCGGAGACAAGCCGCCCCGCCCCGAATGCGCGCCCTTGTGGCATTCCCGGGTCTTGTCGACCCTGCCCGAGGATCGCTTGACCCTGCTTGTGGGCGCCTATGCGCAAGCGGCCAACCTCCCGGAGACCCGCAATTGGACGATGGCCAAGCGGGTCGAGCACTGGCGAGAGTTTGGCGACACGATCCCACTGCCCCATCCCGCCTGGCGCTCCACCCTGTTCATGCGAGAACACCCGTGGTTCGAAGCCGACCTGCTGCCCGAGCTGCGCAGGCGGATCGCAGACCGGCTTCGATAGGCCGCAAGTCAGGCAGGTTGGCGCGCAGGTAGCACCTTCGGGTTGCGCAGGATCGCTGCCGAAACCAGCGCCACCAGCAGCCCCACCGGGAAGATCTCGACGAAAGTGATCATCAGGCGGAACGGCAGGTTGCCATACAGCGTGCGCGCCGACTCGACCTCGGCAATCGCGGCCTCACGCTCCTGCACAGAAAGCTCCTTTGCCTCGATGCTCGACAGCTGGCTCTCGCTGTAGCTCTGGATGAAGGCGTAATCGGTCGATGCAAGATACACCTCCCAGCTCGCAACATAGAACACCGCAGCAACCGCTGTGATCGCAAGGCCGAGCGCGAAGGCCGGACCGAAGCGGATCACTCCGCCCTTCTCGACATCGCGGTAACGCTTGATCCCGATGAAGATGAGCGAGAGCACGGCGATCATGATGAGGTATCCCATCACCTCGCTGAAGCCGTAGTTCTCGTCGCCCCCCAGCATCAAAACCAGCGTCATGATGGCGATAATAACCGTGCCGGCAATGGCACCGTAGATTGCTGCATATCGAAACATGGACATTCTCCTTTCCAGGCCTCGAACGGGCCCGAAACCGGCACGAATTCCTATCACCCGGATGGGTGATTTCGGGCCGGTCATCCACTTTGACCGGCGAGTTTCGTCCCGATCACGCGATCAGGGCCAGTGCCCGCGCAGCCTCCACTGCCTTGCCCCTGCCCGACACGCCGAGCTTGGCATAGAGGTTGGCGACATGGGTCTTCACCGTGTTGGGCGAAATCTCCATCACGCGCGCAATCTCCTTGTTCGAATGGCCGCGCGCCAGCAGTTCCAGCACCGCATATTCGCGCGGCGTCACGCCCAGCGAAGCGATGGCGCGTTCGTTGGGTTCGAACGGTGTCGTTGCGGGAGAGGGATTGATGCGCATTCCCACCCACAGCCCGATCCCCACGAAGACGATCGCGAGGGCCGCGATATAGCCTTCGGTAGGAAGCGAGCGGATGATGTGCCGATATTGCAGGTACTCGATCAGCAGCGCGATCACCGCGAGCCCCGCACCATATGCCAGCACAATCCTCCACATGCGCAATGGCTGCCAGAAAGCGCGCAGGATGGCCAGCACGCGCAATGTCGACCACCCGAGATGATCGCGCCTGACACACCTGACACAGTGTCTTAGTGCCAAAAACCGCCCTCACCCGATGCGGTAGAAATCCGCCACCCGCTCCAGCGCCAGTTTCAGCACCAGCTTGCCCGAGCGCGCAGGCCATTGCAGCGCCCGCTCTGCCGCAGGCAGGCTCTCGCATGCGCACACCACGCGCCACAGCACGTCGGATAGCCCGCTGCCTGCCGCCGCCAGCGCCCCGTCGAAACGCTCCTTCGCGGCCACCTGCCGCTCGGTCGGCGAAAGCCCTGCATCCGGCCCGCCCTTGATCCGCACCGGGTCCCACCGCATCGTGATGGACGGGCTGAGCTGCGCGCGTTCGTAATCGGCGCGCAGCCGTTCCCCCGCGTCGAACAACCGATCCGAAAGGTGGCCGCGCGCATGGAGCCACGAGAGCGGGCTTTCGGCAAGATTGACCGTGACCGACCGGCGTCTTGCGTGGGTTCCGGTACCGCGTGCGCGCCGTGGACCCTCGCTCGTCAGTTCGCGTTCTGTCAGCTGGCGTTCCATGATCGCTTTCTCCCCTTTTGGCTGGAGAACAGCGCTTGCCAATTCTGGTGATATGTAGGAAAGTGTTTTTACCAATTCGGTGAATATACGGGCCAACAGGGGCGCCTTCTCGATGATAAACCGCATCCGCGATATCCGCCGCCAAAAGGGCTGGACGTTGGCCGATCTCGCCGCGGCCTGCACCCCGGCCACCACTGCGCAGACCATCGGCAGGCTGGAAACGGGCACGCGCAACCTCTCTCTCAAATGGATGGAGCGGATCGGCGCGGCGCTGGGGGTGGACCCGGAAGCGCTCGTCCGGTCCGCACAAAGCGACCCCGTGGCGATCGTGGCGACACTCGACGACAGCGGGGTGCAGGCGCTCGAAACACAGCGAGAGGCCATTCGACCCGAGGATATGGGCGCCACGGGCGCGCGCATGGTCTTGCAGGTGAGCGGCAGCACGGGCGCATTCCGGGCGGGTGACCAGGTGTGGCTGACACAGCTGGCCCCCGAACAGGCCGCGCGCGCGATCAACCGCGACGTGCTGGTGCCGCGCCGCGCAGGTCGCTTCGCCTTCGGACGGCTGGTCGACAGCGAACCGGGGCGGTTGGCGCTGCTCCCGCCCGAACCGGGGCGCAAGCAGGTGATCGTGGAAGACCCGGCATGGCTGGCGGTTGCCGAAACGCTGGTGCGCAAGCTGTGACTATGAGCCGCCCGAAGCGCCTGCTTTCGCTTTCCACACTCTACCCCAGCGCGGCACGCCCGCGTTTCGGCACGTTTGTATCGCAGTCGATGGAAGCGCTGGCGGCGCGGCCCGATTGGGAGGTGATGGTGATCAACCCCATCGGCTTGCCGCCCGTGCTCGTGGGCGAGTATCGCGCAATTGCCAAGGCGGCGGTGGACGGGACAAGCGAAGGGATCGAGGTCCACCGGCCGACCTTCACCTTGATTCCGCGCGTCGGGGGCAGGCTCAACCCCGGCATGATAGCGCGTGCCGTCCTGCCGCTGGCGCGCAAGCTGCATGCCGCACAGCCGTTCGACATGGTCGATGCGCAGTTCTTCTACCCGGACGGGCCTGCGGCCGCAGCCATAGCGCAGGAGCTGGGCCTGCCGCTGGCCATCAAGGCCCGAGGGGCCGACATTCATTATTGGGGCGCAAAGGGCTTCGCGCGGCGGAAGATTGTCGACGCTGCGCACCGTGCAGACCGCTTGCTGGCTGTCAGCGAGGCGTTGGCGGACGACATGGCCGAGTTGGGCATGGATCGGCCCGGAATCGCAGTGCACTACACCGGGCTGGACCGGGACCGTTTCCGCCCCTTGCAGAACGAAGGCCTGCGCAGGATGCTGGGCGAGAAGCTGGGCCTGTCGCTGGGAGAAACGCAGCCGATCCTCACCACGGTCGGCGCGCTGATCCCGCGAAAGGGGCAGGAGCTGGTGCTGCGTGCCCTGCCCACACTACCCGATGCGCGGCTGCTGCTTGTCGGCACGGGGCCGGACGAGACCAAGCTGGCCGCGCTGGCGCAGGGCCTTGGAGTGGCAGATCGCGTGCACTTCCTCGGGTCGGTCGATCACGACCTCCTGCCGCTGATCCTGTCTGCCTCTAACGCGATGGTGCTTCCCTCCGCCAGCGAAGGCCTCGCCAATGCATGGGTAGAGGCGCTGGCATGCGGCACGCCGATTGTAATCGCCGATGTCGGCGGCGCGCGAGAGCTGGTGCGCGGGCCTGCGGCCGGACTGATCGTGGCGCGCGATCCCGACGCGATAGCGGACGCAGTGCGTATGCTGTTGGATCAGCCGCCCTCGCCTGCCGAGACCGCCAGTACGGTAAGCGGTTTCGGCTGGGCCGAGCACGCAGAGGCGCTCGACCGGATCTATTCAGTGGTGATCGGGCGGTAGGTCAGCCGCGATTGGTTGGGCCGTGCGATACCTCGTTTCACGCAGAGAGCACAGAGGAAAGAAGGGCGCAGAGAGACATCGTCCGTGCCGAAGGCACGGCGCAAAACCCCTCTTGCCGCGATTTCCGAAACGAAACGGTTGAAGTGCGGCTTCGCCGCGAGCGACACATCTCCGCGTCTCTCCGATCCTCCGCGCTCTCTGCGAGAAACCCAATTCCGCCAGACTGGCCAGGACACACCGAAGAAGTCAGGGCGGTCTGCCAGCCGCTGCAAGGGGGCAGGCGAACCCAGCCCGAGCGAGCTAAAGAGAGCCCTAAGCCTCGCCGCGGGCGATCTTTTCCTGCTGATCCGCCTTGCCTTCCTGGGGCACGAAGCTGTTCGAGGTCACACCCATCCAGATCAACAATGGCGCAGCCATGTAGACCGAGCTGTAGGTCCCCACGAAAATGCCCAACGTGATTGCGGCGACCATGCCCCACAAGCTTGCCGGGCCGACCAGCAACAGCGGGACCAGCGCCACGAGCAGCGTGAGCGAGGTCATCACCGTACGCGCCAGTGTTTCGTTGACCGAAAGGTCCAGCAATTCTGGCACCGGCATCTTGCGGAACTTCTTCAGATTCTCGCGAATACGGTCATAGATCACGATCGTGTCGTTCAGAGAATAGCCGATAATGGCGAGGATCGCGGCAATAATCTGGAGGCTGAATTCGAGCTGCGTGATCGCGAAGAAACCCATCGTCAGCGACACGTCGTGGACCAGCGCGAACAGAGCGCCCACACCGAACTGCCATTCGAAGCGGACCCAGATGTAAATCGCGATGGCGGCCATCGCGGCGAGCAACGCCCACAGCGCCCGCTCGCGGAATTCACCGGCCACCTTGCCGGAGACCGTCTCATTGCCATCGGTCCGCACCGCAGGATATTCCTGCCCGATAGCGGCGATCACCCTGTTGCCGATCTCGGTCGCTGCGCCGGGCGTGTCTTCCACACCTTCAGGCAGCGGGACGCGGATCGAGACCTGGTTGGCCTGACCGAATCCCTGCACCACTGGCTCGCCATAACCGAGCCCGCCGACCAGCGAACGCAGCTGCGGGATCGGGGCTTCCTCGCGCTGTTCGAAGGTCAGCCGCACTTCCTGGCCGCCGGCGAAATCGACCCCGTAATTCAGCCCCATGGTGAACACCGCGACCCAGCTCAGGATCATCAGCAACACGCTGACGACATAGAACGGCACGCGCCATTTCAGGAACTTGATGTTGGTATCGTCGGGGACGAGCTTGAGCAGTTTCATTTCGTTTCTCGCCTTCCCGCTAGATATTGAGATCGCGCGGGCGCTTGGACTTCAGCCAGCCGGCAACCCACATGCGGGTGAGGGTCACGGCGGTGAACACGGATGTAAACAGGCCAATGATGAGGACCACAGCGAACCCGCGAACCGGGCCGGAGCCGAACAGGAACAGCAGCACACCGGCGATGAAGTTGGTGATATTGGCGTCGTAGATCGCGCGGCTCGCCTCGCGGTAGCCGTTCTCCACTGCGGTCACCACGCGCCGCCCGCGCTTTCGCTCTTCCCGGATGCGTTCGTTGATCAGCACGTTGGCGTCCACCGCCGCACCGATGGTCAGCACGAAGCCCGCGATACCCGGAAGAGTCAGGGTGGTGTTGAGCGCAGCCATGATGCCGAGGATCATCAGCACGTTCACGACCAGAGCAGCGGTCGCATAGACGCCGAAACGACCGTAGGTGGCTATCATCAGGACAATTACCAACAGCGAGCCGATGCCCATCGCGATCAGGCCGCTACGGATC
Source organism: Alteriqipengyuania sp. (assembly GCF_964222115.1). Lineage (NCBI taxonomy): Bacteria > Pseudomonadati > Pseudomonadota > Alphaproteobacteria > Sphingomonadales > Erythrobacteraceae > Alteriqipengyuania > Alteriqipengyuania sp. The sequence continues at coordinate 64,258 of NZ_CAXQBM010000029.1, read as the reverse complement.
GAGTCTGCTCCCAGTTCCGCGCTGACGGTGCGTTCCTCGACGATCGCGAGGTCGACCGGCAGCGCGCCGGACCGCAGGCTGATCGCCAGCGCGTTGGCGGTGTCGGCGGTGAACCCGCCGGAAATCTGCGCCGATCCGCCACGGATCGGCTCGTTGAAGACCGGCGCCGAGAGCACTTCCCCATCGAGGATGATGGCGAAGTTCTTGCCCACGTTCTGCGTGGAAAGCTGCGCGAAACGCTGCGTCCCCTGCTGGTCGAACTGGATCGCAACGATGTTCTCGTTGGTTTGCGGATCGACGCTCGCCTGCGCGCCGGTCAGGCTGTCGCCCTGGATACCGCCCAGGCGCCGCACGGCGATCGCGCTACCTTCACCGGGCGATCCCGCAGCATAGGGAAAAATCTCGCTGCCCGGAGGGGCAATGCCCTGCGCGACATCGGACGGCAGCGCCTCCTGGTCGACCATCTTGAATTCGAGCTTGGCGGTCTGGCCGAGCAGTTCCTTGAGCTGTTCCGGGTCCTGCAGGCCCGGCACCTGCACCACGATGCGGGTGTCGCCCTGGCGGATAATGGTCGGCTCACGCGTGCCCAGCTCGTCGATCCGGCGACGAACCACGTCGGTCGCGCTGTCCATCGCCTGCGTCACCGCATTGTCGAGCGCGGCGGCAGACGGACGCAGGACCACGCGGCTGGTATCGACGACCGACAGCTCCCATTCGCGCACCGGGCCGGTGCCGTTCATGATGGGGGTTAGGATTTCCCGCACGCGGTCGATCTCGCCCGCATCGTCGAGCATGAAGGACAGGCGATCATTCGCGGTCGACACGTCGCCGATGCGGATCTCCGGCTCCGCGTTGCGCATTTCGGTGCGCACAGTCTCTTCCATGTTCTGCAGGCGCTGCGCCGCAACCTCGTCAGGATCGGCTTCCAGCAGGATATGGCTGCCGCCTGCAAGGTCGAGGCCGAGATTGACGGTCGGCTCTGGCAGTTCGTCGGGATAGGCAATGCCGAAGACCGAGAAGAAGGACGGAATGGCGCAGGCCACCACCGCAAGGGTGAGCAGCGACAGCCAAATCTTACGCCAGCGCGGGAATTCGAGCATTGATCAGGCCTTCTCTCGCGCTCAGTCGTTGCTGGCCTTGGGGAGGATCACGTCGCCGATCGTGCTCTTCACGGCCTTGACCCGCACGTCGCGCGCCAGTTCCAGGTCGACCTCGTCGTCGCGTACGGCGACGATCTTGCCGATCAGCCCGCCAGCGGTAACCACGCGGTCCCCCTTCTTGAGCGCGCCGATCTTGTCCTGGTGTTCCTTCTGCCGCTTCATCTGCGGGCGAATGATGAGGAACCAGAAGATCAGGATCATGCCCACGAAGGGCAGGAACTGCATCCAGGCCGGGGGTGCGCCCGCGCCGGCTGCGGAAGTCATAAGGTCGAGCATGGAAATCCGGTTGCCTGTTACGATCTGGGAAACGAGATGGAGAGCCGGGTTGGCAAGTGCAAGCTTCGCGGCGAAACGAATTGCTGGCGCTGCCGGCCCCTGTGCAGACCCGCGCGCTAGCAGGCTTGCAGGCACAGGGCAATCGGCGTGCGTGTCTGGCTGGGTCGATCCGCCCAAACAATCACCAAGACGCCATTGCCAGCGGTGAATGCCCGCCCTATAGGCGCGCCTTCCACTGCTCGGGAAGTAGCGCAGCCTGGTAGCGCATCACACTGGGGGTGTGGGGGTCGCAGGTTCGAATCCTGTCTTCCCGACCAGTGGAATTACTCCAATATTCCAGCCAGTTACGCTTTCGCCCTTGCGCAGATCGCGCCAGCCTTTAGGCGCCCCATCATGGCTGCCATCACGATCAACCGCGTCAGCAACGATACCAAGGGGCTGTATGTCGCCCAGGTTGAAGGTTTCGACGAGGTGGGCGAGCTCACCTTTTCGCGCGCCAGCGAAACGCTGGTGATCGTGGATCACACCGGCGTCCCCGATGCCCTGCGCGGCAAGGGCGTGGGCGTAGCTCTGGCCGAACGGGTCGTGGCCGATGCGCGCAGCGAAGGCTTCCGGATCGTGCCGCTGTGCCCCTTCTTCAAGGCGCAGGCGATGCAACACCCCGACTGGGCCGACGTGGTTCAGTAGTTTTATCTGGGTTCGCTGGCACGAACCTGCCCTCTCCGCCCCAGCTCCAGATTTCTGTAGGCGGCAGCCGTCCACCCACCTTCCCACCCGGCCACCATAGCCTGATGGGATCATTGATGGCCGGGTGGGGAGGTGGGTGGCCGATGGCCCAAGATCAAAACGCAAACGGCGCGGAAGGTTTCCCTCCCGCGCCGCATTCGTTCCAACCCTTAGGGCTGGATAAGGTCAGAAGCCCGCACGCACGGTAACACCGTAAGTCCGCGGCTCGGCAAGATAGGCCGAATAGGTCTGCTGTGGAGCAACCAATGGCGTGTTGAAAGCGACCTGGGTGTAATCCTGGTTGAAGATGTTCTGCGCCCAGAATTCCAGTGCCCACTTATCGTCCGGTCCGCGAACACCGACACGGCCGTTCACGAGGATGAAGCCATCCTGTTCCTTGCCGTACAGCAAGTCCGAACCGGTGTTGTAGTCGCCGGTCATGCGGGTGTTCAGGTAGAACAGGCCGGTCAGGCCGCTGTCGCCGATCGGCGGTGTGTACGAGACCGATGCGGTCGCAGTCACTTCCGGTGCGTTCGACAGGTTATCGCCGGGCAGCAGGCGGAGCGCATCGGTCAGCGGGGCACCGCTGTCCGAACCCACGAGGTCTTCCTCGAACTTGGTTTCCGAGTACGTGATGCCCATCGTGGCATTCAGGAACCGCGCCGGACGGAGGCTCAGCTCCATTTCGACGCCGGTCGCGGTCACACCGGGACCGACATCGTCCGCTGCGCACGAACCCGTCGTGCTGGAAGCGTCGCTGTCGGAATCGGGGCCGCCCACGAGGTTGGAACAGCCATTGATGTTCTGAACCACGAAGAACAGCCCGTTGAAGGTGTTGAGCTGGAAGTTCGAGAACTCCTGATGGAAGCCGGCCATCGTGAACGTCCAGTCGCGTCCATCGATCTTGCCGCCGATTTCGTAGGCATTGACCGTCTCTTCATCGAACTGAAGGTCCGAAGCGAGTGCCTGGGCGCCGCCCAGGCTCGCGAAGGTCGGAACGGGCGATTTCAGCGCCGAGGTATCGAGGTTGTAACCGCCGGCCTTATAGCCCCGCGAATAGCTGGCATAGACAAGCGAGCGGGGCGTGGGTTTGTACGAAAGCACCGCAGTGCCGGTCAGCGCGTCCTCGTCGCGCGTGTCGTTGATCGACTGTCCATCGAGTTCGGAGGTCGAGTTGAACAGGCAGCTCAGCGTAATGAAACCGCCGAGCAGCGGATCGAGCGCCGGGCTCGCGCCCAAGAACGGGGAAAGTGCAGCCTGCTGCGCCGGACAGACGGTGTTGTCGTTACTGAAGCTCGCATCGATCGACTTCGTTTCGTTGGTGTACCGCAGGCCGAGTGTCAGATCGAGCCGATCGGTAATCTCGAAGATGTTGTGCGTGAAGACGGCGAAGTTTTCGCTGCTCTGGTTGAACCCGCCCCCGCCGGCATTACCCAGATCGCTGATCTGGTCGAGCCGGTCGAATGCCCCGATCACGACGGGCGTCAGTGCTCCAAAAGCGGGATCGACGGCAACCGTGAACGGGTTGTCAGCCAGGAAGGCACGGGTTCCTGCCGAAAGGCAGCCTGCTGCCGATGTATCGCCAGGCACACCTGCAAGCACCGCCAGGCGACAGGCGGCGTAACGACCATACTGGCTGCCGAAGCGCAGGTTGTCGCGCAGTTCGAGCTGCTCGTTGGCGTAGTAGGCCCCCACAAGCCAGTCGAGGCGACCGTCGAAGGCCTCGCCCTGCAGGCGCAGTTCCTGCGTAAAGGTCTCGAACTCGCGCGCACCGGCATTGTCGCCCGGGGCGCGGTAAAGGATATCGACCTGTGTGTAGTCGGTGTCCGAAGCCTGGGTGTTCGAGTATTCGCGATAGCCGGTGATCGAGGTCAGCGACGCACCGCCCAGATCCCAGTTCACTTCCAGGCCGACGCCATAATCCTCGGTCTCACCCGCAAAAGAGCGGCCGGGCGTCATGTAGATGTCGCGGTTGAAGGTATCCTGTGTAAGCGCGCGCGGATCCTGGCCCAGCCCCAGCAGAACCGGGATGATCGGGTTGGAGGTGCTGGTCAGCGCCGGTGTCGGGCCGCCGGGATAGTCGAACGGTGCCCGGCCGTCCCGAGGGGGGAAATCGTCGCTCAGGCGGGCCAGCGGCGCGAAGTCGGGCTGCACGAAGGTCGCGGCACAGCATGCCTCGTCCTTCTTCGAATAGTCCGCCGTCAGGCGCGCCGAGATCATGTCAGACGGCTCGAACAGCAGCTGGCCCCGCACGAGGTAACGATCGCGGTCGTTCACGCGGACGTCGTTGATGACATCGTTGTAGAAACCGTCACGGGTGAAATAGACGCCATCGAGGCGCGCGGCGACCGTATCGCCCAGCGGTGCGTTGATCCCGCCTTCGACCTTGATCGCATTGTAATTGCCGTAAGTGAAGGCGCCATAGCCGCCGAATTCGAATTCGGGCGGAGCGGTGTAGATATTGATCAGGCCGGCCGAGCTGTTGCGACCGCCAAGCGTGCCCTGCGGGCCGCGCAGGACCTCGACCCGGTCGATCGGGCCCAGCTCGCTGAGCGCGTTACCAGAGCGCGACCGGTAGACGCCATCGACGAACACGGCGACCGAACTTTCGAGACCCGGGTTATCGCCCACGGTGCCGATACCGCGGATACGAGCCGATCCATTTGCTTCGTTACCGGTCGAGGACACCAGCAGCGAAGGCGCCACCTGGTTGAGTTCGCGGATGTCGGAAGTGCCCGAATTGCGCAGCTCTTCGGACGACACCACGTTTACCGCAACCGGAACGTCGGTCAGCTCCTGGGTACGGCCCTGCGCGGTAACGACAATGGTGTAACCTTCTTCGAGCTGCTCGTCGAGATCGGTCGCCGCGCTTTGCGGATCGGTGTCCTGTGCCAGCACGGCGGCGTGCGGCACCGCGAGGCTGCCGGCCAGTGCTCCAAGGGCGATCGTGCGGGTCAGTATGGCTTTCATAGGTCTCCCAATCCCTTTCTTCTGTTCACGACGGGATAGGGCGCAGGGCGATATCGGGTGCAGGCACCCTAGATCGATCCAAGGCCAGGACGATGCGCATTCGTTCTCATGTTGCGTCACCGCCCGGGCGTGCCTTCTCCCAAGCCGCGCTATCCTGCGCCTTTCGTAAGAAAGTTACAAGCAGCTAGGCATAATGGTCGCGCAGATGTGGCACATTCGTAACACCTGCTGGCATGAACCGGCGTTCCGTAGCGTCAATATGCTTTCATACTCGCATAAGCATCGCGCAGATGGCCGCTCGACCCCCATGCTGCTTCCAGCACGCGGGCGCGCTTGAGGTAAAATCCGACGTCGTATTCGTCGGTCATCCCGATGCCGCCGTGCAGTTGCACGCCTTCCTTGCTGATGAGGTGCAGCGCGTCGTTCGCGCGGGCTTTCGCCAGCAGGCCGGCCTCCGTCACCGCGAAGCCCGTGTCGATCGCTTGCAGGCCGCCTTCCACGGCGGACCGGGTCAGTTCCAGTTCGGTGTAGAGATCGGCCATGCGGTGCTGGAGCGCCTGGAACGAGCTGAGCACCTGATTGAACTGCACGCGCTGCTTCAGGTAATCGAGCGTAGTGTCGAACACCGCTTGGCACATGCCCAGCATCTCGGCAGCGGTCAGTACGCGCGCACGGTCGAGGATCTTCTGCGCAAGGTCGCTGCCACCATCGGCCAGCTTTTGCGCAGGCGCATCGTTGAAATCCACTTCGGCATGATCGCGCATGTCGGCTAGGTGACGCTTGGAGAGCGAGATGCCCTTGCCCTTTTCAACCAGGTAGACACCATCCTGCGCGAGGACGACGAACAGCCCCGCCCGGCTCGCTTCGTGGACGAAGGCCTTGGTTCCGGTCAGGCGGCCATTGTGCACGCTGGTGCTCGCCTCCAGTCCGGTGTGGCGTGGACCTTCATCGAAGGCGAGCGTGCCGATCAGGTCTCCGGTGGCGAGACGCGGAAGGTAGCTGGATTTCTGTTCCTCGCTGCCGCCCAACACGATGGCCGACGCAGCAAGCGCCGAGGCGATCAGCGGGCTCGCGGCGAGCGTCTTGCCCATTTCCTCGACCACCAGGCCCAGGCTCAGCCAACCGAAATCCGTGCCGCCATGCTCTTCGGGAATGACAATCCCCGCCCAGCCCATTTCGCCCATTGCGCCCCACGCCTCGGCGTCGAACGGTTCGCCTGAATCGCGCACGCTGCGCCATGCGGATACGGGGTGTTCGTTACGGGTCCACTCGCGCGCCATGTCGCGCAGCATTTCCTGTTCGTCGTTGAGTACCGCCATTGGTCCGATCCCCTTACTGGTGGTCCAGCATGCCAAGGATGCGCTTGGCGATGATGTTGTTCTGAATTTCGGTCGAGCCGCCGTAGATCGTGGTCGCCTTGCCGAACAGCCAGGCGCGGGTGCCCGAAAGCTCCTTTTCCTCGAAGCCCTCGCCTTCCCAGCCGAGACCGCGATAGCCCATGATCTCGATCATCAGCTCGGCGCGTTCCTGCCCCAGCTTCGTGCCGGCCTTTTTCAGGATCGAACTGATGTCGGACACGCCGCCGGCCGCCTTGCTTTCGTCCATCGCGCGCCGCGCAGTAAGCAGGAAGGCACTCCAGCGCATCTCGAAATCGGCGACCTTCACGCGCAGCTCCGCGTCGGCCAGCTTGCCGTTCTCGTCCAGGCCGATGTAGCGTTCGGCCACCTTGCCCAGCGGCTGGGCGTTGAGCGCGGCCAGCGCCCCGCCGCCCGAAAGATTCGTCCGCTCGTGCTGCAACAGCCGCTTGCCGATGGTCCAACCCTGCCCTTCCTCGCCCACGAGGTTTTCCTTGGGCACGGCGACATCGGTGAAGAAGGTTTCGCAAAACGGGCTCATGCCCGAAATCATCTTGATCGGCTTCACCTCCACGCCCGGCGCGTGCATGTCGATCAGCAGGAAGGAGATGCCCTTGTGCTTCTCGCTGCGGTCGGTCCGCACGAGGCAGAAGCACTTGTCGGCCCATTGCCCGCCGCTGGTCCAGGTCTTCTGGCCGTTGACGAGATAATGGTCGCCCTTGTCCTCTGCCATGGTCTGCAGGTTCGCGAGATCGGATCCGGCATTGGGCTCCGAATAGCCCTGACACCAGCGCACCTCGCCCCTGCAGATCGCGGGGATATGCTCGTGCTTCTGTTCTTCGCTGGCGAATTCGAGCAGCGTGGGGCCGAGCATCATCACGCCCATTCCGCCGATCGGGTTCCACGCGCCTGCCTTCGCCATTTCTTCTTCCAGCGCACGAGCCTGCGCCTTGGTCAGCCCGCCGCCGCCATATTCCTTGGGCCAGGTCGGTGTGCCCCACCCCTTTTCGCCCATGGCGAGGCGCCACGCCTTTTCGGCCGCGCTTTCCTGCCCCGCTTCCTCGACACTGCTGAGAAGGTTGTTCTTCCCGCGCAGTTCGGGCGGGAAGTTTTCCGCCAGAAACGCACGAACCTCTTCGCGAAAGCTGTCGAGGTCGGGTTTGGTCCCGGATTCCTGCGTATCGGGTTCGGCGACACTCGCCATGGCAATTCTCCCAAATCGTCTGTTCTTGGTGCGAACCTACGCGCTGCCTTACGCTTGCGTAAAGGAGAATCTGCGTGCGACCGTCCTGACGCTACGGCACTCGCCCGTTGACCGTTAGCCGTCGGGGATGGCGGCCTCGCCGATCAGCAGTGCATCCTCGTAATACATGCGCAAGGCATCGGTAGTGCAGGTGGCCGCGAGCTTGGAGAGCATGTTTGCGCGATGGATTTCGACCGTGCGCGGACTGATCCCGAGATCGAGCCCGATCGCCTTGTTCGACTGGCCCTCTGCCATCTTGGCGAGCACCTCGGCCTCTCGCGGCGACAAGGTCTTCAATCTCATGCGTGCCGCGGATGCCCGCCGACGCGCGGCGGCATAGGGGGTGCCACCCCGATCGAGTTGCGAGAGGCTTCGCGCCAGGCTCGGCGTGTCGAGAGGCAGCGCGAAATAGTCGTAACCGCCGCCGCGCATGAACTCGACGATGCGCCGCAGGCTTGGCCGGGCAGAGTAGGCAATCACCGCCAGCCACTCCCCCTCAAGGCACAGGCTCTTGCGCAGATGCAGCGCATCAACCCGCTCGTCTCCGACCAGCACCGCATAGGATTCGGCCCCGCGAAACCGTACGAATTCGCGAATGTCATCGAAGGGATCGGCAAGGAATCCCGCGCTATCCAGCGCGCGCAGCACTTGCGAACGCAAGGCGTCGTCCGGCTCGATCAGTCCCAGTTTCTCGCGCATACCCCAATGATCTCCGTTGCCCGGACCGACAATTGGCCCGCGCCCAGAGCATCAGCATTTTCCCGGTTCGCAGAAATACGAGGTACTGCGAATATGGAGGTATTACCGCACGTTATTCCGCTGCCATCGCATCAGCGATCCTAGGTATCCGCGCAAGAGCCCTTCATCCCTTTTGGACGCGATAATCCGCCATCCACCCCACCGGCATTAACCCTAAGGTAGGATTACGGCATCGGCGCCGTAAATTTTTTCCCGTCCCCAACTCCGCCTTTAATGCGGGATAGCGCTGCCGTTCTTCTGGGCAGAGGGGGAAAACTGTCATGCCGCAATCTCTGGCTGCAAGCGCGCCGATTAACCACGAGACCGCCATGGGGATGCCGGTCCAGGATGGCGACGTCCATGAGGCGATGGCGCGCATTGCGGACATCATCGTAGAAGGCGGCGAAGGCCTGACGCTGGAAAGCCTGATCAAGGCTTTCTGGCGCACCTATTCCACGCCCGAAGGCAATATCGTTTCGATCCACGAAGGGCGCGGCAATTCCAGCGATGCCGCCCTGCCCGAAGATGCCTTTGCGCGCCTTTCCGGGCGGATGGACCAGATCGCAGAGAGCCTCGGCTTCCTGTCCGGTTCGGGCGAGGATGCCGCGCCGCCGGCGGTTGGCGGGGCAGTACTTGCCGCGAACGCCTATCGGCAGGATGGTCAGACAGCTTCCAACGGCATTGGTGGGGCCGGCGATACGCCCGCCCGCCGCCGCCGTGCTGACGACGCTGCCGATGGAAACGACGGCCCGCGCATCGAAACCAGCCTGCCCGACCGGGCCCAGTTCGAAGTGGCTCTGGAGGAAAACTTCCGCATCGCGCGCAACGAGGTGGAGCCTCTCTCGGTCGCGATCTGCTCGGTCAGCCGGATCGACCAGATCGTGGAACAGCACGGCTTGCATACGGCCACCCGTCTTATGGAACGGGTGGCGAGCACGCTCTCAACAGCGACTAGGGGCGAGTGCTACAGTGCCCGCAAGAGCAATTCGGAATTCATCATGCTGGCGCGCGGAATAACGATTTCGCAGTTCCGCGAGGTGCTGGAACAAAGCATCTACGACCTTTCCGTGCGCCGCTGGCACGACAAGTTCTCGAACAAGACGCTCGGCATGATCGACATGCATGTCGGCATTGCACACGTTTTCGATTTCGCCAGCCCTTCACACGCAATGCGCGCAGCCGACCTCGCGCACGAGCAGGCCGTGCTGGAAGCGAGCAGCAATGTGGTGCTGGCAGACGAGGCGATCCTCGCCGAAGACTGAGGGCTTCCGGCGATATGGCACGGTACTCAAGGGCGTCTTAAATCCTTGGAAAGAGGTTGCGGTGTAAGCGGGTCCCATGCGTAGCGATGGGCCTTCCGCCACCTTAGCGTCGATGCCGCGTCCGGTTGAGGACGCCATGCAGATCGCGCGGATCGGTGGCAGCCAGCACACGCCGGTCCTGGTGACGGGCGGGGCAGGCTATATCGGGTCGCACGCGGTGCTCGCCCTGCGCGATGCGGGTCGCCCCGTTGCGGTGATCGACAACCTCTCGACCGGATTTCGCTTCGCGGTGCCCGATGGCGTGCCCTTCTACGAAGGCGATATTGCGGACCGCGCATTGCTGGAACGGATCTTTGCCGAACAAAGCATGGGTGCCGGACGCGGTGCGATCATGCATTTCGCCGGGTCGATCATCGTGCCCGAATCCGTCGCGAAACCACTTTGGTATTACGAGAACAATACCGGCAAGAGCCGCGGCTTGATGGAAGCGGTCGTCTCTGCCGGTGTGCCGCACATCCTCTTCAGCTCGACCGCCGCGACCTATGGTGTGCCGGACGTATCGCCCGTCACCGAGCAGACGCCGACGCGGCCGATCAATCCCTATGGGTGGTCAAAGCTGATGACCGAGCAGATGCTGGCCGACAGCGCGAATGCGTTCGATTTCAACTACTGCGCGCTGCGCTATTTCAATGTCGCCGGCGCCGATCCGCAGGCCCGTACGGGTCAGTCGACAGCCGGCGCCACGCACCTGATCAAGGTCGCGGTGGAGGCTGCGCTGGGCAAGCGCGACCGCGTCAGCATTTTCGGCACGGACTACGACACGCCCGACGGCACCGGCGTACGCGACTATATCCACGTGAGCGATCTGGCGGCGGCGCATGTGCTCGCGCTCGATGCGCTGATCGCCGAGCCCGGACGCTCGATGACGATGAATTGCGGTTATGGGCGCGGCTATTCGGTGCTCGAGGTGCTCGATGCGGTGGACCGGGTTACCGGCGGAGCCATAGAGCGCATTTATGGCGGGCGCCGTGCGGGCGATCCGGCTAGCCTCGTCGCGGACAGTTCGCTGCTGCGCGCGACTGTCCCTTGGCAGCCGCGCTACGACGATCTGGACACGACCATCGAGCATGCGCTGGCGTGGGAAAGCAAACTGCCCGAAGTGCGCCGCTCCGCCGCCTAGGCGCGAGCATGCATTAGCCTGCGCGCACCAGTTCGCGCAGCTGGAACACCATCACCGTCACGAAGGCACAGGCGTAGCCCGCGATCCGCGTGAGAGCGAGCGCCGCAAATGCGAGCGCGGGGGACCCGCTGGTGACCGCAGCCAGCGTAGCGCCAATCGCCTCGGAAATACCCAGCCCGCCGGGGACGATACCGACCGCCGAACCGACCACCGGCGCAATGGCGTGAAGGGCCGCGTCCACGATGGTTGCATTGGCGCCCAGCGCCCAGAAGCACAGCATCAGCTGGCCAGCGACGATGCCCAGCATGCCAACGCGCAGGCCAAGCAGGATGCAGGCATGCCCGATGCCGCCGACGCGAGCGATCAGGAAAAGCAGGACGGCGCTTGCCGCGCTGCTTGCGATCACAACGGGCATGCCGACCGGACCCGACATTAAGGCAACGCCGGTGAACAGCCCTGCGACACTCAGCCGCAGCAGCCCGACATAAAGCAGAATCTGCCCACTCTGGGCGACACTCGCGCCCTTGGCGACCAGCGCCCCACCGCGCACAAGCGCACTCGCCGGAATAGGCAGCAGGTTCGAGAGGATACCGACGCTGGAAAGGTGGATCGCTTCGCCAGCAGGCACTTGCCTGCCGATGGCACCGCCACTTGCGCTCAGCTCCAATCCGTTCAGGATCACTCCTGCGAGACCCAGCAGGATGGCCGCGCCTAGCCACGACCAGTTGAAATCCACCGGGTCGATACCAGTGCTGTTCAGCGCCCACGCGAGCCCGCCGAGGAACAGTGCGGCCGCGACAGCCAGCAGAATGTGGCGGTGTCGGCCAGCCACCTCTCGCAGCCAGGCGAAGGCGGGCAGCAATCGGCTGACGATCGCGGTGTTGCGAGAGGCCTCGAACCGGGAGGGTTGCTCGGCGATCATGTCAGTATTCCGACATCATCATGCCGCGCGGTGGCGCAATGTCTGGCCGGGGCAAGTGATCGCCCCAGCGAAGGGTCGCTTCGCCCGTCGCGTCGACGCTTAACGGCCCGCGCTCAACCTCGATTGTATCGCCGACCGCCAGCGTGCGGCCCGAGACGGTCAGGCCCGAACCCTCTACCGTGTAGGTGCCCGGCACGCCGATTTCGACGGTCGATGTGCCCGGCGCGATTCGCTTGCCCGCGACGAACATCGGCCCCCAGTGCCGCACGTAATTGTCGCGGATGAAGCGCTCGTCTTCCGGCAGGAAGCGCTCAGGGGCGGCCTGCCCGGACAGGGCGGCAGAAATCACGCCGTGATTGTCGATCAGCAGAGGAATGGCTTCGCGCTGCGCCCGCTCGACGATCTCGGGCACGCCCCGCTCGCGATACTTGGCGAGCCCCCAGCCCGAGGTCATGAATTCGACCGCGCGCGGATAGTCCGCAATCTGCCCGCTGAAATCGATATAGGTCACCGGCTGCGGGAAGACCTCGCGCACGCCAGCCTGCACGATGCGCTGGTTGGGCAGCGGATCGGCCGGATCCAGCGCGTACAGGATGCCGCCATTGGCGACGAAGATCAGCGCATAGAGCGGCGCCGCGCCACGTGCCGTCACCTTCGAGAGCAGCGGAGCCAATGCGATCGCCACCGGCGGCAACAGGAAGACGAAAAAATAGGGGTAGGCATTGCGGTAGAAGACGAGTGTCAGCAGCATGCCGTAAAGCCCTGCGAGCAGCACCAGCGTGCGCGGCGAGCCGTCACCCTGCCGCCAGTCGCGGATGGCCAGTACGGCCAGTGCCGCGAAGGGCAGCCCCATCACGACTTGCCGCAGCAGGAACCTCCACTGCGGGAACAGGCCTTGCGAGAACACGGTGGTGCCCGCCGAGTTCAGCGCCTTGCCCGAAGCCTGTGCAGTATCGCTCGGCAACCCCGCCCCGTGCAGCGCGATGGCGATGCCGAACAGCAACGCTCCCCCGCCCGCCAGCGCCCCTAGCCGCATCAGGCGCGCGATCTGCGCGCCACGGCTCATCGGCCACAGCGCGTAGAGCGCATAGCCACCGATGGGCAGCGCCCAGAATGCGCTCTTGATCGTGAACAGTCCCGCCAGCGCGACCAGCGCCGCGCCGATGGCGACCTTCACCCAGCCCAGCCGCTCCGCCCCCGCGATCCACAGCACCCAGACGAGGCACGCCGCCGCAAGCGGATCGGCACGATAGGCAAAGGCCTGCGTGAAGACGTAGCCTGCGGTGAGGTAGGCGAGCGCGCACAGCAGCGCCGCAACGGGCTCGACGAAGCGTCGTGCCACCGCGAAGATGCCACCGGCGGTCACCAGAGCCGCACCCAGCATGAAGACGCGCACCAGGATGACCTGGTCGACCGAGGTGCCGCCGGTCGCGGGCACCCACGCAAGCAGTCGCACCCAGAAGGTCTGGAGCGGATGGGTCAACGTGCCGTCGCGAAAGCGATAGACTTCGGTCAGGTGGAAAAACTCGTCCCAGTTGATGCCCTTCTGGAACAGCAGGGCCATCTGCAAGGCGACGACCGTACCCAGCGCAAGGGAAACGATGACCGTCTGGCTCGGCGCACGCAGGCGCAGCGGCGCCCGTGGCGCGGAAAGACTTCCGGTCAGGGCGTCCACCGCCCTACCCTTTAGCGCGCAGCGAAACGGGCGCGCTGTCGTTGGTCTCGGCAGGATCGGGTCGTTTGTCGGCAGCCGCTTCGTCCGCCGCAAGCTCCAGCCGCCGGACCTTTTCCAGCGTGAGTTCGAGCAGCTGTCGGTTGCGGCTGACCACGTCCGCCAGCAGACCGGCGGTAAAGGCGATGAAGGCCATCACGCACAGCACCCCGCCCAGCACCAGCGATTGCAGGTGTCCGGTCCCGTCGCCGCTGAAATAGAACCACAGGAACCGCGCAATCGGCGCAATCCCGATCATCGCAAGCACCAACCCCAAAGAGCTGAACGCGCGCAGTGGCGAATACATCACGTACATCTGCAGCAACGTCTTCAGCTGCCGCGTGACGAAATGCGGGATGTTCGTGAACAGGCGGCTCTCGCGCGTCTTGGCGTTGGTCCCCACCGGGACCGAGACGATCGCCATCTTCTTGCGACCCGCCTGCAGCACGGCCTCGATCGTGTAGCTGAAGGGGGAGACAATATTGGTCTTGATCGCGGCCTCGCGGCTGATCGCGCGAAAGCCCGAGACTGCATCGGGAATGCGTGCCCCCGCCAACGTCGAGACCGCAGCACTGCCGAGCCGCTGGAGCAGTTTCTTGCCGGGCGAGAAATGGACGATTTTGCCGGTCTGCCGGTCACCGATCACCATGTCGGCCTCGCCCGCAACGATCGGCGCGACCAGCTTGGCGATATCCTCACCGCGATACTGGTTGTCGCCATCGGTGTTGACGATGATGTCCGCGCCCTGCCGCAGCGCTTCTTCCATACCCCGCGCAAAACTGCGCGCGAGCCCACGATTGGTGCCGTTGCGGACGATGTGGTGCACCCCGAAACGCCTAGCGACTTCCACCGTGCGGTCGGTCGAGCCATCGTCGATGATGAGGATTTCGACCTTGTCGATACCCGGAATCGCGCGCGGCAGGTCGACCAGCGTCTGCGGCAGCGTTTCCTCTTCATTGAGGCAGGGTATCTGGATGATCAGTTTCACTACGGCGAGGCCCCTTCGCGTCACGCCGGTCTAGGCCGATGATGGTTACCTTCGGGTAAAGATCGGCGCCCGAAAGCCCGTGATGCGAAGGGTTTCCGCGTTCTTTAACGCAGGAGCGCGAGGCCTATAGCGACTGGCCGTCATCCACGGTAAAAACCGATCCGGTGATGTGCCCGGAGGCGTCGGACGACAGGTACAGCACCAGATCGTCAAGCGCATCGATCCCCATGATGCGGCGACGAGGCCAGCTGGCTACCTGCGCCTTCCCGCCTTCGCTGTCGAACCAGTCGCCCACCAGCTCGGTACGGATATAGCCCGGCTGGATCACGTTGACGTTGATCCCCTGCCGCACCCACTCGCGCGCCAGCTGCCGCGCCAGGTGCGCGACGCCCGCCTTGCTGGCCGCGTAGGCGGCATCGCCCTGCCCGGTCATCTGCGCCGTGATCGACCCGATGATGACGATCCTGCCCGATCCGCTGTCCCGGCTTCCCGCCGCCATCATCGCGCGGGCCGCCGCATTTGCCGTCAGGTGGACACCCAGAAGGTTGGTATCGATTACCTGCCGCAGGTCGCTTTCGGCGAGGTCTGTGGATCGCCCGTAGCGAGAGACCCCGGCATTGGCGACAACCGTATCGACCGGGCCAAATGCCTCCCCGGCCATCGCGAAGGCGCGGTTCACCGAATCCTCGCTGGCGACATCGAGCGGCACGGCCAGCGCCTCGCCGCCAGCCTCACGAATGTCGCTGGCGATCGTTTCGGTCAGCTCGGTGCGCCGCGCGCCCAGCACCACGCGAGCACCCGCCTGCGCCATGCGCTGGGCAAGGTGCGCCCCGATGCCGGAGGATGCTCCGGTGACGAGGCAAGTCCTGCCCGCAAGGGTCTGATTTCCTGTCATTCGCTCTCGGTCCGCTTGTTCGGCGCGACCAGCGTATTCGCTTCTTCGTAAAGGTCGAACCAGTTTTCCGGCGGCAGGGGAAGCGCGCGGCTTTCGTTCGCGCGTGCAGGCGTGAAGGCCCGCAGCGGAGTGTCGCTACGCAGCTGCTCTAGCCAGAAAACCCCGTCGAACCGCCCGCTATTTCCGCGCGTGCCGACAAGGTCGATATCGCCGTCACCGTCCATGTCGCGCGCGATGAACTGGTCGAACATTCCGCGCACCCGCCGCGAAATATCGTGCCGCTGCCACTCGCTACCTGCCGCGCCCGGATTCTCGAACCACGCGATGCGCCCCACGGTGGAGGACGCTGTGACATCGGGATGGTCCGCATCGCGGGTCGCACCGGTATAGCCGCCTTTCAGGATGTTGAGCCCGGAATAGCCGCCGGTGATCGCGTCGAGGTCTCCATCACCGTCGATGTCGGTCAGTTCGACCGCGATGACCATGTCGGGCACGATATCGCCGATGCGGGTGTAGCGCCACGGCGCGTCTAGCGCGTCGGGCTGCTCCAGCCAGCCGAGTGCGGGCAAGCCGCCCGGCGCACGCGGATCGCCGCATTTCTCGAACACGCCGGTGACGAGGTCGGGTCGCCCGTCGCCGTTCATGTCGCGGAAGGCAGACTGGAAGGCCGAGGTCGTGACGGTGCATTCCGGCAGGCTGCTATCGTCGATCGCGATCTTGTGCGCAGCGGTCCGCACCGTGCCATCCTCTGCAGGCCCCAAGTTCTCAAGGATATAGGCATCCTGCGCAATGCGCGCCGCCGCGAGGATATCCAGATCGCCGTCACCATCAATGTCGAACGGCACGGCGGTGTTGGGCACGTCTTTCTTGAAAAGCACCTGTTCGCGCCATGACCCGGCCTCCATCGGATCGCCGTGAAGCGTGAACAGCGAGGTCGTCCGGTCCTCTCGCGGAGCATCGGGATCGACGATGTCGCTCGCGCCCTTGTTGGCGCCCGTCACATCGAGCCGCCCGTCCCCGTCGATATCCGCGATGAAAACCCGCAGCCACGAACCGCGACCCTGCGTGACCGGCGGCACGAAGCCGGGCCATGCGCCCGCGCGCGCAGCATTGCGGCTTCCCGGATTGCGAAAGACCGCGAGGTGCGCCTCCTCGCTGGCGGCGACCAGATCGGGCCATCCGTCGCCGTTGAGGTCGCCCACCGAGACATCCTCTATCGCGGCGACGATATCGCCCGAGGCCACGGTGGCGAGCGTCCAACTATCGGGGTCAGCGCTGCCGAAGGCGATCCGCAGATGGTTCGAATCCTCGTGAACCGAAACAATGTCGAGAAAGCCGTCCCGGTCGATATCGGCCATCTGCAACCCGTCGCCGCCACGGATCGGCACGCCGCCCAGATCCTCGTCGTCGATCCGGTGTTCGCGCCACGCGATATACTTCCCCGAAGGCGTGCGGGCCTCGCTGGGCGTATCGGCTACCGTGAGCGGAGCGGCGGGCAGGCCCTCGCTCGTCGCGCAGCCCGCCGCCGGCAATGCGGAGAGAGCTGCGAATGAGACGCGCCAGTCGCCCCGCAGCCTCACGTTGCCTCCACCTTGGGCGCGGTCGCCGGGCTATCGGCGATATCCTGCCGGATATGGCGCGAGGCGAACATGTAGTGCGCAAAGGCCCAGATCGACGCCGCGCAGCCCACGATCAGCATCGCGGTGGGCAGCGCCGATTCGGAGCCGGCAGCGGTGAAGCTGTCGCTTAGGAAGCCGACGATCGCAGGGCCACAGCCGAGACCGATCAGGTTGATGAAGAAGAAGAACACCGCCGATGTCAGCGCGCGCATTCGGAGGCCCACCAGCCCGTGCGACACGGCGAGGGCCGGGCCGAGATAGGATGCGGAAAGGAAATGGAACGCGCCCATCAACATCAAGGAAAGCCTCATGTCGCCTGTGTTGAGCATGATCAGGAGCACTGGCGTGATGGCGAGGACCATGAAGGCTGATCCCCAAACATACCAGCGGCGGTCGCGCTGGCCCATCTTGTCCGCAAACCACCCGCCGAAGAACGAGCCTGCACCGCCACCGAAGCCTGCGGTCAGCGCAAGCCAGACGCCAAGCTCTGCCAGCCCGATTTCGTGGTGGCGTTGGTAGAAGGAGGGTAGCCAGTTGCCGATCGCATAGATCACGGTCGCCTGCAGGCTACCGGCAATGACGAGATGACGGAACGTCTTTCGCGACCACAGGAACGTGAGCACCGTGAGGAATGTGGGATCGTCGCCGGATTCGGTTTCGCGTTTTTCGGACCAGCCACGGATCGGTTCGGCCACGGTAAAGCGCAGGAACAGCGCCACGAGGATTCCCGGGAGGCCGACGACGAAAAAGGCCATGCGCCAGCCGAAGGTCTGAGCAATGTATCCGCCCAGCGCAAAGCCGGTGAGCATACCGATGTAGATGCCGACGGAGTAAACCGACAGCGCGGTGGCGCGCTCCTTTGCCGGGAAGATATCGGAAATCATCGAGTGGGCTGGCGGGCTACCGCCTGCTTCGCCCACACCGACACCCATCCTGGCCAGCAGCAGGTGCCAATAGTTCTGCGACAGCCCGCTGATTGCGGTCATTCCGCTCCACACAGTCAGCGCAAGCGCGATGATGTTGCGGCGAACGCCCTTGTCGGCCCAGCGCGCAATTGGGATGCCGCAAATTACGTAAAACAACGCGAAGGCAAATCCTGACAGGATGCCCAATGCGAAATCCGACAGAAGCAGTTCTTCCTTGATCTGGTCCTGCAGGATCACGAGCAGCTGGCGATCGACGAAGTTGAGCGCATAGACCAAGGTCAACACGCCGAGGACGAAATACCGGTAGGACGCCTTCGAATAGGGCGTGTCGACAGGCGGGGCCGCCCCCGTCTGAGTAGTACTGGTAGTGCTCATGATCGGGCTCTCCCCCTGGAATTCACGCTATTATGTGTCGTCGGACGGTGGTGCGACATTCAGGCCCACGGGCATTCCCCATGATCGCCCCGCCGCGCGCTGCTGCGCTGCGAATGTTTCGTGCAGTTCGAACATGCCCGGCTTGTAATTGCGACCGGGCAATGGCTTGTCGGCAAACCGGACGTAGTGCTCCGCCGAACCATAGGGCTGCCATGCGGGCAGGCGGGCTGCATGCGGGCGGCCGCTGGCGGCGAAGCTGGTCCAGTAGTCGAGCATCGCATCCGAGACCGCGCGATCATACGCGCCATCGGGCACGGGCCACACTTCGGTCAGCGATTTGGCGGCAAGGTTGCCGAAGGTGAACGGCAACTCGCTGGCATGGAAGGCGCACAGGTCGCGCGCCCGTGCAGACGGATAGCAATGGTCGAAAACGTAGAAGTAGGACGGGAGGCCCAGCGCGTCCTGGCTTTGCGCGATGCGCTCGCCCGACCAGCCAAAAATGATGTCGCCCGTCGCGTCGAGCAGTGCGTCGTCACCCCCCTCATGCGGATAGATCCGCAGGAAATCGGACGTCAGCGCACCATAGGTGTTCTGGATCATCGCTTCGTATTGGCCGGGCGTTGCCGGCATGCGCAGACCGAGTCCGCCTACGGGCCGATATTCGTGCGCGTTATAGCCCACGATCACGGGCACACGCGCCTGATCGCCGCGGTCGAAAACGTCGTTGAGCTGGTCGGGCAGCACCTTGCCATCGATCGTGCCCTGCGGTGCAAATCCGGCGAGAGTCGCGCGAATGGTGATTTGTTGCGCATCCATAGCCCGCGCCGCCTCGATATCGGCCACGCCCAGCTTCTCTAAAAGGTCAGCCCCGATCTGCTCGCCCGAGGGCATCCCGTTGGCCGCTTCCGACAGCTCCGGGAAGCTGCGCACATTGGTGCTCTGGATGATCGCCTTGTCGAACAGGCCGCGCGCCTTGGGCGAGACCATCAGGTAGGTTGTGCTGAGCGCTCCGGCGGACTCGCCCATAATGGTGACATTGCCGGGGTCGCCCCCGAAGGCGGCGGCATTCTCCCGTACCCATTGCAGCGCCGCGATCTGATCGAGCAGGCCGTAATTGCCCGAAATCCCAGCTTCGGACTCTGCGGACAATTCCTTGTGCGCGAGCCAGCCGAGCGGCCCGAGCCGGTAGTTGATCGAGACGAACACAATCCCGCGCTGCGCGTAGTTCGCGCCATCGTACATTGGCAGGCTGGAGGCCCCGATGCGCAGGGAGCCACCGTGAATCCAAACGATGACAGGCGCACCCTCAGCATCGCGGGGCACCCACACGTTGAGATTCAGGCAGTCCTCGGATGAGCTTTCGGGTGGATCGTTGTAGAGGCTCGTCGGCGGAACCGGCGGCTGGATGCAGGCCGGACCGAAAGTGCTCGCATCGCGCACGCCGCCCCAATGCGCAGCAGGTTGCGGCGGAGCCCAACGGAGATCGTCGACCGGCGGTGCGGCATAGGGAATGCCGCGGAAGACGTTCAGGTCGCCCTGTGCCGTGCCTCGCAGCGTGCCATGCGATGTGGTTACGGCGGGATCGGCGCTGCCCGCGACTGGTGCGTCGCGCATGCTCGCACAGCCTCCCAGCAGCAATGCTGCGGCGATCGTCCCCATCGTCAGGCCACGCTTGGTCATGCCTGTCTCCATCCTCTCCTGCGGGGGCCGGCGAAGTTTCTTCGCTGTCGTAACCCCCGCTTTTCTCAGCGGCACTATCGGAAGCGCCGCCTCTCAATAAATTCACTCTCCAGCGAGTTAGTATTTTATATGCTCTTCAACGCTGGAGCCGCAGGGTACGGCATCCCCGACGGCTAAAGTGCCTCTTGCTTTGCCTCCCGTTCAGCGCTGCGCGTTTCGCAAATTTCCATGAAACCCGCGGCCATGAAGCGTGCCATGCGATCCTTGATCGCGCCGAAATCCTCGGACTTCGCGAGCCCGCCGGAAAGCTTGTCGATACGCCCCGTCCTCGCGAGCGTCAGCATCAGGGCACCGGTTACGAAGTGGTACCCCCAGAAGATATCTTCCTCGCACGCTTCGGGCAGTGCCTTCTTGAGGAGGTCGATCAGCCGCAGGACGATAGGATCGAACCATTCGTCGAACATGTTTGCGCCCCATTCGGGAGTGTTGGAGACCAGGGCCGCGAGCCGCCCGGAGTGGCGCCACTGGTCCCCGCCTTCGCCGTAAAGATCGAGGTTGGTGTCCAGAAACGCGCGCAGGGCCCCCTCCACCGTGGGATTACCGCCAGTCTGGCGATCATACTCGTCCATCGCCTTCATACGGACTTCGTTGGCGACGACTGCGCGGCGGCCGAACACCGCTTCGAAGAGCTTCTGCTTGTCGTCGAAATAGTAGTTCAGCAGCGTGTGATGCACGCCCACGCGCTTGGCCACATCCTTCAGCGTAACCCCGTGCAGGCCATGACGCGAAAACAGGTATTCCGCCTCGTCGAGGATCTGCTCGGTAGTCTCGGCGCGTTGTTCCGCTTTGGTGGGGCGCTTCGTTTTTGCCTTGGTACTCGACAATTCACTCTTCCTAGGTGCGCGTTGCGTGGGCCGCAGCTCGGGTTTTGCTGCAAGGGTCGTCACCGGCCGTACTCCGACCTCAAGCGCAGTTTGTCGACTTTTCCTGTAGCTGCCAATGGCATGTTCGCAAGTCGATGGACGGTATCGGGCCGCCACCAGTTCGCAACCTTGCCATCCAGCGTATCCAGCAAAGCCTCGTCGGAAACTTCGACGTCCTGCCGCAACTCCACCACCAGGACCGGGCGTTCGCTCCACTTCTCGTGCTCACGGCCGATTACAGCGACCAACGCAACATCGGGGTGCGCGCCGATGATCGCCTCTATCTCGGCCGGATTGATCCATTCCCCACCCGACTTGATCAGGTCCTTCGATCGGCCGGTGATCGTCAGCGCGCCTGCTGCATCGATCCGGGCAAGATCGCCGGTGTCGAACCAGCCATCGCGTGTGGCCGGTTCTTCCTGGTCCAGATAGCGCTCGACCACGCTCGGTCCGCGCACCCACAGGTGGCCTTCGGCATCGCGCTGCCGTTCCAGCGGTGTCCCTTCCGCATCGGTCAGCATCAGATCGATCCCGATGGCCGGTCGCCCGGAGGTCAAGGGATCGCGCGCCACACCCTCGGGCGGGGTGGCCGTCCCCAGCGGGGAAAGCTCGGTCATGCCCCACGTCGTCTGCACGCGAATGCCGCGGGCTTCGATCCGCTCCATCAGAGCGGGAGGCATGGGCGCACCGCCCACCATGATCCGCTTGAGCGAGGGCACGGAAAGTCCGACTTCGTCGAGATGATCCATCAGTCCCAGCCAGACAGTCGGCACGCCGACAGCGATCGTGACGTCCTCCTCAATGATCAGCTGGGCCAGTGCAGCCCCATCCGAGCGCCTGCCCGGAAGCACCAGCTTGCCTCCGACAGCAGGGACGGAAAACGGCAGACCCCAAGCATTGGCATGAAACATTGGGACGACTGTCAGGACCGAATCTTCGCCCGTAATCCCGGCAACATCTGCCTGCAGCTGGCGCATCGTATGCAGGTAATTTCCACGGTGGGTGTAGGTCACGCCCTTGGGCTGGCCCGTCGTGCCCGATGTGAAGCACAACCCGCACGGGGCATTCTCGTCGAAAGTGCCCCACTCGGTATCGCCATTCGCGTGCTCGGTCGCGGCAGCCAGAGTGCCGACCCGGCGCGCGCCATTGGCTATCGATTTCGGCTCGGCATCGCCGTCGATCAGCAGGATTTCCTCGACCGCCGGAGTGGTCGCCAGCACTTGTCGCGGGAGATCGTGCAGGTCGGCACTCAGGATCAGGATGCGCGCGCCGCTCTGGTTGAGCATCGAAGCGAGTTGCTCTGGCAAAAGCCGCGGGTTGAGCGTGTGGCAGATCGCCCCGATCCCGATAATGCCGTACCAGGATTCAAGGTGCGCCTGCGTATTCCAGGCAAGGGTCGCAACGCAGTCTCCATGCTTGACCCCGCGCTCCGCCAGCGCTGCCGAAACGCGCTTCGCCTGGACGCGAAGTCCGGCATAATCGATCCGGGCGGGCGGTCCGCTATCCGTCGCCGTGACAACCTGCGCGTGCGGGTGCCATTTCGCTGCATGGTCGAGGAATTTGTCCAGCGTCAGCGCATAGGGCTGCATCGTGCCCGGCAACATTAGCAGCCCTCTACCTTCGCAGGGATCGGGGGGCTCAGCACGCCGACATTCCAGTGCCACGGCTGGTCCCCTGCGGCACGTCGGCGACAGACCACCTCTTCGATCAGCGCATAGCGCGGGCCCAGCAGGTTGGTGCCGGCCTGCGGCGTCTGGTCGAACAGGATGAAGGCGCCATCCTTGCCATAGGCAGGCCAGTCGACCTGACCGCTCGCCACGGGTGCGCCATCGCGCGCGAAGGTAAGCCAGTATTGCAGCATTGCATCGGACAGGGCGCGCTCTGCCGTAGTGCGCGGAATGCTTGGCCAGTTGGGCGTGGTGTCATGGATCGTGCCGAAAACGTAGGGAATCTCGGCTGCGTGGAATGCGTGCAGGCCTGCCTTGTCGGCTTCGGGATAGCCATGGTCGAACAGGTAGAGATAGGCGCTCTCACCTAGTGCAGTCTGCTTGCGCGTAAGGCGTTCGGCAGTCCAGCCGTAGAGCGCATCGCGCGTTGTCGCGAGCATGCTCTCGTCGATATTGTCCGACGGATAGATCGCGAGGAATTCCTCGGCGAGATCGCCGTAGAGCTCGCGGATCTTGCACTCATAGGATTTCTTCGTGCCCGGCGCCGGTGGTAGCAGCCGCCTGAGCGAACGGATTTCCCCGCTGTTGAAGCCCGCGAGAAGCGGCACATCGGCCTGCTCGCCCCGGTCGAAGGTCTCCGCGATCTGGTGCGGGATCAGCTTCCCGTCGACCGTGCTCCACGTCAGGAAGCCCGCACGCGTCGCGCGGTTGACGAGCGCGCCCGGTTCCATTGCGCGCAGGGCGGCAAGGTCGTCCGCTTCCAGTTCCCCCTGCAACCACTCGCCCATCGATTCGGCGGAAGGATGCCCGTTCTGTTCTTCCTTCAGCGCGGGTGAGGACACCATGTAGGCGCTCTGCATGATGGCCTTGTCGAACAGACCGCGTGCATCGGGCGATGTCATCAGCCACATGACACTGAGCGCGCCCGCAGATTCCCCGGCTATGGTGACATTTTCCGGGTCGCCACCGAAGGCAGCAATATTGTCCTCGATCCAGCGCAGCGCGGCGATCTGGTCCATCAACCCGTAATTGCCCGAAATGCCGTCTGCCGATTCCGCGCTCAGTTCGGGATGCGCGAGGAAGCCGAGCACGCCCAGCCGGTAATTGATCGAAACGACGACGGCGCCCTGCGCCGCCATGCGCGATCCATTATACATGTCGAAGCGGCTGCTGCCGGAAACGAGCGCGCCGCCGTGGATCCAGACGAACACGGGCGCATCGCTGGCATCTTCCGGCGCCCAGATATTGAGCGACAGGCAATCCTCGCTCATCGTGCCGACATCATCGTGATAGATCGAATTCGCCGCGCCGGGCACGGTCGGCTGGTAGCATGACGGGCCGAACTCGGTCGCGTCGCGCACACCGTCCCACTGCGGTGCTTGCTGCGGGGGCTGCCACCTCAAATCGCCCTGGGGTGCGGCGGCGTAGGGAATGCCCTTGAAGCTGGCGATACCACCCTCGACCACCCCCTCGACCGCACCTGCAGGCGCTTCGATCACATGCTCCGACCCTGACTGGGCCAGCGCAGCGGCAGGCTGTCCTACCAGCCCGAGTATTCCCAACAGCATCAGGGCGGAAAGATTCTGTCGGATCTCTGGAATACGCACGAAATCACCTGTCTCGGTGCGCTTGCCCGCCCGCGACCGGACGCAACAAGCGCGAATAGATAGTGGGTGGCTTCGCGGCCCTTTGTGAGCCGCGAAGCCGGGTCGCGTCAGAAGACGAAATTGGTGCGCACACCGAAGGTCCGTGGGCGCAGTCGCGCGTAGCGACCGTCGAGGAACGCCTCGGGGTGCACGTAGACAATCGCGTCGTTGTTGAAGACGTTTTCGACATAGGCCGTGACCGACAAGTCCGGGCTCAGGTTCACACCGGCATAGGCATTGACGAAGACATATTCGTCGGTCTCGTCATATTGCGGCGACTGAACCGTGGGCTGCCCCGGAACATTGGGGAACAGACCCGGATAGGACCCGACATAGGACACGTTGCCGGTAACGAACGCGGTTTCCGTATCGCCAACCGGGAAGCTGTAGGTCGCGGTTGCCGATCCCTGGAACTCGGGCGTTGCCAGCCGGATATCCGGTTCGGCACCGGAGATCGCCGCCTCGGAAGCCGACAGATCGTCGATCCGTGCGTCGATATAGGCACCGCTGGCCTGCAACCTGAGGCCATCGACCGGACGGGCAACCAGCTCGAACTCGATACCCTTGCTCACCGCGCCGCCAATATTGGTCGCAAACTGGATCGCGTCCGAAACGCGGTTCGCCTGCACCTGGATATTGTTCCAGTCGATATAGAACGCGGCGAGATTGGCCGTGAAGCGGTTGTCGAAGAACGAACCCTTCAGGCCGATCTCGTAGTTGGTGAGCTTGTCCGAAGTTGCCCCATCGGGGATGGTGATGTCGGTGGGTGCCGAAGCGGGCGGCGCAAGACCGGCGCGGGCGTTCACCACCGGCGGACGGAAGCCGGTCGAAACCGTGGCGTAGGTCGTCACGTTGTCGCTAGGCTTGAAGGAAATGCTCCCCTTCCACGACAGCTTGTCGTCCTTGGCCAGCAACCCCTGCCCCGGTACGATGGGGCCTGTCGTCAGCGCTGGGATGAAGCCGAAGCACTGCGGCGTGAACACCGTGCAAAATCCGACGGTCAGGAAGTTGCTGGTGTAGCCACCGCCGCGAGTCGTGGTCTGCACCTGGACCTCGCCATAGCGTAGGCCACCGGTCAGCCAAAGCTGGTCGCTGAAGCGATAGGTCAGCTCACCGAAAACCGCCTTTTCGCTGATATCGGTGAAGTTCTTGAACCGCTGGTAGTATTGATCGGGGAAGGCGGTGACGCCCGTCAGGTTCAGGAATGCCTCGGTCGTGCGATAGTCGAAATCGACCGAACGACGCTTGTCGAAGTAGAACCCGCCGACAATCCATTCGAACGGACCATCGTGAGACGATGCCAGCCGCACTTCCTGGACGATTATGTCGTCATAGCCCACTGCATCGAGCGAGAAGGGCACGAGCTGGTTATAGGTGCCGGCCAGGTCGACGATGAAATCGCCGGTCAGGTCCGAATAGGTGGTCGAGCTGGTCAGCTCGGCAAACCCGAAATCGGCCACGACCGTCGCGTTCAGCGCCAGCAGGTCGCTCTGGAATTCGTCGGGCCGATCGGTCCGGCGAACATAGGTGCCAAGAGCGGGGTTGGTCAGGCTCGAATCCGCCGGCTTGCTGACTTCCTTGTTGACCGAAAGCTTGACCGAGAACCGGTCGGTCGGCTCGATCAACACAGCCGCCCTGATGCCATAGGCTTCGAGCGAGTTGGCATCGTCGATGCCTGTGCCGATATTGTCGACCCAGCCGTCTTCATTGCGGTAATAACCCACCGCGCGGAACGCCATTGTATCTTCGGCGATCGGGATATTGATCATCCCGTTATAGCGCTGACGCAGGCCGCCTTCTTCGGTGTATCCGAGATCGACGAGCGCCGATGCCTCGAAGTGGTTGGGATTGGGCGACTTGGTAATTATCCGCATCGCACCGGCGAGCGAACCCGAACCGAACAGCGTCCCCTGCGGGCCGCGCAGGAATTCGACGCGCTCGACATCGTACAGGTTCGGGTCGAGGATGGTGGAGTTGCCGTTCGCGGAGATCGGCAGCTCGTCGATATAGATCGCGACCGGGGCCTGGAGCCCTGCGCTGTAGCCATTGGTCGAAATGCCGCGTGCGGTGAAGTTGTTGAAGTTCTGGGTCGGCCGGTTGAGCACGACACCCGGCGTCTCGCGAGCAAGTCGCTCATAACCCACGATGCCCTTCTCGGTCAGATCTTCCTGACTGAAGGCGGTAACGCTCAGCGGCACATCCTGCAGCTGCGCCTCACGGCGCGTCGCGGTGACGATGATCTGGTTGCCTTCGCGCTGTGCGATCGGCGAAATTTCCTCGGTGGTTTCGGTTTGGGCCTCCACCTCGTCCTGCGGCTGGCTGGTTGCCTGCGCGCTGACAGCTGTCGGTAGTAGGCCAAGCGTGACCGCAGACGCGGACGCAAGAAGCGATCCCCTCATAGTCCTCTCCATTTTTCCCGGCGGTTCCCCCGCCGTGGTGGGCACTGCATCTCGCGAATTGGAACGCTTGTCAACATTCACTCACGACTGTGTGAATGTTTTTCTTATCGGTGCGAATGGGACCCGCGCTATGGAATGCGCCGCCTCGTAGGCACGAGGCGAGGCACCTCGATGTCATCGAGTTTTCACGATTGGCGGCGAATGGCGACTGCATCCGACCGAATTTATTTGCCTCTGCCGCAACCGAATGGGAATGGAGCCGCATGAGCCCAAGCCAAGCCCGCAACCTGCGTCTCGATCTTTCCCGCCGACACCTTCTCAAGGCGTTCGGCGCCAGTGCGGTCACCGCATTCGGCCTGTCGTTTACCGCGCCTCTTCTCGCGGCCCCGGTGTTCGCTACCTACCCGTTCCAGTTGGGCATCGCCTCGGGCGATCCCTCGTCCGACGGGTTCGTGATCTGGACCCGACTTGCTCCCGATCCGCTGGCAATGGGCTACGGCATGCCAGCCGCCGCTGTAGAAGTGGAATGGGAAATCGGCGCCGACAGCCGCTTTGGCGATGTCGTCCGGCGCGGCACCGCCATCGCCCGGCCCGAGCTGGGCCACGCGGTTCATGTGGAGGTCGACGGGCTCCAGCCGAACCGCCCCTACTGGTATCGCTTCATTGCCGGGCGCGAACGCAGCGCCACCGGGCGGGCAATGACGCTCGCCGGTGTGGGCCAGCAACTCGAATCGGTTCGCTTCGCGGTCGCCGGGTGCCAGCAATACGAGCAGGGATATTATACCGCGCACCGCCATCTCGCCGCGCAGCAGCCGGACTTCGTGTTCTGCTATGGCGACTATATCTACGAAAATCGGTCGACGCGCGTGTGGAACTCATCTGCAGGCCCGGTCGAAAACCCGCGCCAGCACTTTGGTGACGAGCTCTATTCGATCGACGATTACCGGCGTCGCTATTCGCAGTACAAGATGGATGTCGATCTGCAGGCGGCCCACGCCGCCGCGCCGTGGTTCGTCACTTGGGACGATCACGAGATCGACAATAACTGGGTCGATCTGAACGAACAGGATGGAACCCCCGCCCCGATCTTTGCGCTGCGGCGGCAGATGGCCATGCAGGCCTATTACGAGCACATGCCGCTGCGCGCGTCCTCATTGCCGGTCGGCCCGGCCATGCAGCTTTACCGCCGCGCGGTGCTGGGCAACCTGCTCGATCTGAACCTGCTCGACACACGCCAGTATCGCACCGATCAGGTATGCGGAGACCGCTGGGGGGTGCCTTGCGACGAAACGCGCCGTGCAGCCGAGGTGCTGGGAGAGCGCCAGCATGCGTGGCTCGCCAACAACCTGCGCCGCTCCGACACGAAGTGGAAGACGCTGGCGCAGCAGATCATGGTGATGGACCTCGACCGCGATCCGGGTGATGGGGTGACCGAGAATCTCGACAGCTGGGCGGGTTATCGCCAGCCGCGCGAGCGCCTGCTGAAGATGGTGCGAGAGCTGGGTCAGGCCAGCACCGTCATCCTCACCGGCGACGAACACCAGAATTTCGCAGGCGAGCTACACCTCGACGGCAAGAACCCCGGCGATACGCCAATCGCGACCGAGTTCGTCGCAACCTCGATCTCTTCGGGTGGCGACGGGGTGGACCAGCGCAGCGACACCTCCGCCATCCAGGAGGTCAATCCGCAGCTGAAGTTCCACAATGCCCAGCGCGGTTACGTGATGTGCGATGTTTCGCACGAACGCTGGCTGACGGATTTCATCACGCTCGACCAGGTCAGCACGCGCGGCGGCACCGCTCGTTCACGCAAGAAACTCGTCGTCGAACCGGGCAATCCCGTCCTGCAACCGGCCTAGCCCGGGAGGTATAGACGCTCCGCGACTGTCCGGCGGCGCCAGCCGGAATCTGGCGCCACCGGTATGTCGGCATCCGAGCTGACTAGAACGTATCGGCGGTATCGGCCTCGTCGATGATCCCGTCGCCATTGGTGTCGAGACGGGAGAAGGTCCGGTTGCCCGATTCATGCAGCTCGTTCAGCGTCATCTCGCCATCATCGTCTGAATCGAGGATCCCGAAGCGGAAATGCGCCTGCCGCAAGCTGTTGGCGCGACGCGCCGCCAGTTCCTTGTCCAGACGATACTGGTAGTCTTCCACATACTCGGTTTGCGTGACCTTGCCGTCCCCGTCGAGATCGTAGGTTTTGTGAATCTCGGCACGCTCGGCCAGAAATTCTTCCATCGAAACCTTGCCGTCGCCATCGACATCGTAGGACTTGATGAAGTCCTGCTTGCCATGGCCACCGGTCGAGGCGCGGCGCTCGGCAGTTTGCGCTTCGGTTTCCTGCGCCATGGTCGGCGCGGCGAGCCCCAATGCAGCAATGGCGAAAACACTGCCTGTCAAAAATGCTTTCATCGCTTCAATTCCTCTTTGCTTGATACTTAACCCCTGGGCACTCGGCCCTATCGAGGCACTTCCATTTCACGTTCCCGATCCCGGACCTGCGATGGCTTGGTCAATGATCGGGAATTACACGAATCCTTGCAATCCTAGCGTCCCTTGATCCCGAACCGGAATGTCCTGCTGCCACCGCCGGGCGGACGGGGAAACGGTGCCGCCCGGCGGACCATCTGCGTAGCTTCCCGATCGAACCGGCCAGAACCGGAGCTGCGGACGATATCGATACCCTGCACGCCTCCGTCGGCCAGCACGGTGAAACCGATGGTGACTGCACCCGGGCCGACCGTGTTGCTTCTTCTGTAGCGCATCAGGTGGGCATAGACAGCCGCTCCGTAAGCGTCGCCATCCCTGCCCCCTCCGGCGGAGGCCTGCGCGGACGACGCCTGCCGCACGTCAGACTGGCTGCCAGCAGGTGCTTGTTGCTGGCGCGCGTTTTGCTTTTGGGTGCGGTCCTGCAAACGTGTCTCGCGCACCGGTTCGCGCGGTTCAGGCTGCCGGGTCGGCTGCTCGGTGCGCTCAACGGGCGTGACCTCGTTGCCGGTCTCCGGCTCCTGTTCTTCCGAAACCCGCTCGTCACTGGTCAGGAGTGCAATTTCGTTCGGCTTTTCGGCACCATCTGCCCGCTGCTCGACCTGTTGCGGCGGGGGCGGAGGTGGAGGTTGCGACGCCATTTCCTGCGCATCCGCACCATCCTCCCCGAAAGCGAAGACCGCAAGGTTCGCCCCGCTTTCGGCAATCGCGTGGCCGATATTC
Source organism: Alteriqipengyuania sp. (assembly GCF_964222115.1). Taxonomy (NCBI): domain Bacteria; kingdom Pseudomonadati; phylum Pseudomonadota; class Alphaproteobacteria; order Sphingomonadales; family Erythrobacteraceae; genus Alteriqipengyuania; species Alteriqipengyuania sp. Next base: position 34,384 of record NZ_CAXQBM010000029.1, on the reverse strand, counting down.
GTGAACCAGATGAAGCTCACGAATATGACCAGGTTGGCGAGGATGGACACAATGATCCCCGCAGTCTTTTCCGTGCTCCAGCGATTTTCCGGTCGTGCGTACATGCGGTCCGTCTTCGTTACGGCGGCGGAACCCCAGCCCCGCCGCCGGTGCCGATCAGAGCTGGAGCGAAACGGTCCCTCTCACCGTCCGTCCGGGCCCGGGCCGGGTTGCAAGGGCATTGATGTAGAATTCGTCGAAGAGGTTCTCCACGCTCAGGCGGAACGACAGATTGCGCAATCCGTCGACCTGCGGCTTCCAGATCGCGTGCAGGTTGTGGAGATAATAGCCTTCGGTATCGAGCACACCGTCGAGATAGAGATCCTCGACCAGGATACTTTCCGAACGCAGGTCGAAACCACCGAAGCGCTTGCCGAATCCGAGGCGATAGGAGTTGGCGGGAATGTTGTTCCAGTCTGCAATCACACCGCCGCCATTCAGGAACTCACCATCGACGATGTTGCCGTTGAAGTCCGCGTAAAAGCCTGACGCGGTGGCGTATGATGCTTCGATCTCGAACCCGTCGATATAGACTTCGGTCGCCCCGCCAAGCTGCGATGTGGCGTTGGTCAGCTCGCTATCGTAGTAATTGACCTTGAAGGCAGCCCGATCGTTCGGGAACAGGACAGAGGTGCGGTTGAATGCACCGCCCACTTCCCAGGTCTCGCCACGCTCGGCTTGGTCGCGGAAGGCAGCGCTTTCAAGATCGTCGAGGATCGGGAAGCTTTCGGTACGCGCCCAACTGCCGAACACGGCAAGCCCGAAGGGCAGTTCGTAGCGGCCCGAAACACCGCCCATGAATGCCTCATAGCTCACGCTGATCGGCGTTTCATTTGCAGTGCCATCGAAGATGATCGCCTTCATCGACTGGCCCTCGTAACGGACCGCCGGAGTCAGGGTGAAGCCCCGGAAAAGCTCCATCTCGTTCACCAGGAACGCCGCCAGACGTTCGTCCGTGCCGCCCGGTGCCGCGCTGGCATCGAGCCGGTCCTTGCGCACATATTCAACGCCGGTGCGAAGGTTATGACGAATGCCGCCCGTAGTGAGGTAGGCCACGTTCTTCAGCGTCACCTTGCTCGTTTCATACCGGTGATCGGCGTTCACCGTGCCGGTCAGGAAGGGGAAGGAGGGCGTGCCTTCCAGCGGGGAGCTGCCCGGCACATATTCCTGGTCGATCTCCTGATCGGCGTAGGAATAGACGAGGCTGAGGTTGACCGCATCGGTGGCAATCGGATCGAAGTAGTAACCCGCAACGATTGTACGCGACTTGGTATCGCGGTCGACATTGCCGAAGGCGCCTCCGGTTGTTTCGAAGGAATCGTAGGGCTTGTCGCGCTCGGCCGTTTCGGTCTGGTTGTAGGTCGCCTCGATGGTGTGCGCATTGTCGGCGCCGAAGTGAACCGCACCCTTCACGAGGAAGGAAGGCAATTCGAACTCGCTATTGCTGATCGGGTTGCCGTTCCCGTCCGAACGCGTGCCGCCTTCGCGATAGGTATAATTGGCAAGGAACTCGAAATTCTCGGTCGGCATGGCCGCCACCGTGGTCGACGTGTTCCAGCCGGTTTCGCCGCGATCGACATATCCGCCGAGGGTCTGTGCCGCGGTAAAGCCGGTCTGCCCGCGCAGCAGGTCGTAAGCGTCGATGGTTTCGAGGCGCACGGTGCCGCCAATCCCGCCCGATCCGTATTCGAAGCCCCCGACAGGGCCGCGGATGACTTCGACCGTCTTGTAGAGGAGCGGGTCGGTGAACAGCTGCGTGCCGATCCGGTAAAGCTCTTCCGAACCGACCGAAGCGCCATCGATCTGGATGTTGATCTTCTGGTCGGTCCCATAAGTGCTGTTTGCACCGAAACCGCGAATGTTGATGCCCGAGCCAATCGGGGTCGATCCGTTGACAAGCGACACGCCGGGGACCGAGTCGATCAGTTCGGCGATGGTCGAAGCCTGACGATCTTCGATTTCCTCGCGGTTCACCTGGGTCACCGGGGTCGCCGTGCCTGTCTGGATCGAGCGGGTGCTTTCACCAATGTCGATGACGCCTAGGAATTCGCCTTCGCCGGCCTGCACTTCTTCGTCTTCGTCCGCCTGCGCCTGCTGGGCGAATGCGGGCGCGTTCAGCGCCATCACGGCCATCACGCCTGCCGATGCCTGCAAGGCTGCCTTGAAATATCCCGTCTTCGTCATCGTGAACCCCTGGTCTCGCTAATTCTAATGCGACGTATTCGCAAGAAGGCGCCCTATGGATTCTGCGACGCGTTTGCAACAGGGAATCTCGCGGATGCACAATTTCAGTAGAGGTCGTGGCGAATGCGCCCCGTTTTGCGCGCTGAAGCGAGCCAATCCTGGCCGAGAATTTCTTCCAGACGATGCAGGCACGCCTTGCCCATCTCCAGACGTCCGCAGATGATGATCGCGCCATCCTGCCCGAGAAATTCGCGAACCCGGTCGGCCTCACCTTTGAGGATGTCCTGCACGTAGGGGCCGCCCCCCAGCGACATCGCGAGATCGAGTCGTTGGAGATTTCCGGCCCCTTCCCATGACCGCATCTCGCGAAGTAACTCGCCGTTCTCAGGCGAACTCCGCTCGCCGAATATCAGCCAGCACGGGCGCTCTTTCGCCATGGCATCCAGAATATGCGGGCGCAGCCCGCCCCAGCCCGACCCTGCGCCGATGGCCAGCACGGGCCCGGTTCCTGCGGGTGGCCGGAAGCTCGCATGTTCACGGATGCGCCCGGGGATATTCGATGCGCCGACATCCGCCCCGGTCAGCAGTCCCGATCCCCTGCCCGCCTGCCCGCCAGACACAATGCGCCGCACGAAGAGGTGCAGTTCGTTTCCGCCCGGACGATTGGCAATCGAATATTCGCGCACATGCCCGCCGGGCAGCTGGAGTTCGAACAGGTCGCCGATCTCCCACGCCGGCTTAGCTTCCGCCTCCGAACGCAGCACGAGATGGAAAAGTCCGGCATTGCCATGATCGGCGCGCGGATCGGACGATGCGGCCGCGACCCGATCGCGCGACACGATCTTCCATGCATGGTGCACCGGATCGGGTCCCGATGCGGTCTGCGGAAATCCCTCCGCCTCCAGCAGGCCATCCCAGCGCGCCAGGTCTTCCGGCGAGAGGTCATCGACACATATGGCATCGCTGGCCAAGTTTGCTCCGGCAGCTTCCGCCCAGCGAGCAACCCGGATGCCGAACCTACAGAACTGGTCGTAGCGCCGGTCGCCAAGCGCAAGAACCGCAACGCGCTTGCCGCGGAGGTCCGCAGGCTGGCCCATCACATCGCGTTCGAAACGCCGCGCATTGTCGGGGGCCTCGCCCTCACCCGTGGTCGACACCGCGAAGAAGACGGTGTCAGCACTTGCGAGCACATCATGGGTCACCTCGTCTGCTGACAGGACCGTGCTGGACAGTCCCTTGGCGGAGAGGATGTTTTCGACGCGACGGTGGGTCTGGCGGGCAATATCCTCGGCCTGCCCCGTTTGCGATGCGAAGATGACAAGACAGTTAGCCGATGACGCATCTCCGCGCGGCTGGCGGCGCAACCAGTAGATGCTGGCCAGCAACCAGGCCGCAAGGAGGGCACCCGACATCAGCCAGTTCGCCGGGTCCGCCGTCAGGGTAAAATGGGGCTCAGCCATTGCTCATCCAGTCCGCAAGCGCCTGACTGTAATGAGCCAGTTCCGGCAGGCCATCTGCGCGAACGAGGACGCAGGGGATCGCCAACCTGCTGGCCAGTTCCACCGCGCGATCGAAACCGAGCGCGACGAGCGCGGTGGCCAGTGCGTCGGCCCGCCAGCAATCGCGGTCGAGCACTGTCGCGCCGCGCAGGTCGGTGATGGCAGGATCGCCCGTCTCGGGATCGAGGATATGCGAGAACTGCCGGCCATCCTCTTCGAAGCAGCGTTCATCCGTACCTGACGAAGCGCAGGCCCAATCGTAGAGCGCAATCCGCATCGCCGGTGTGCTGGCATAGCTGCACCAGTCCAGATCGACCCACCACGGCATGGCATCGAGCTTGATCCCGTGGCCTTTCAACTCGCCTCCGATCTCGACCAGTACCGAACCGAATCCATCCTGCGCGCGCAGGTCATCGGCGACCAGATCGACCGCGAACCCCTTGGCGATGCCGTTGAGGTCCAGATCGCAGCCGTGGCGCCGGATCAGCCGATCACCGTCGAGTACAGGTGCGGGATGTGCCAGCCGATCTGCCACCTGCTCCCGAAGTTTGGGACCGGTTTGTCCCGGTGCGCGCGGAGTGGGCCCAAAGCCCCACGCATTGGTTGCCGCACCCAGGAACGGATCGAATGAACCTTGCGTCTCATCCCGCAGGGAAAGCGCCTTCCGCACCAGCGAAACCATGGGCTCGGGCAAGTGCACGGCGTCGCCCTCAGGCAGCGCATTATAAAGGTCGATGGCCGACCCTTCGATCCACGGGCTCATCTGCCGGTCGACAATTTCCAGGATCGACAGGGCGCGCGCCGCCTGTTCTTCGCGAATGCGTGCCGCCTCACTCGCCCCGACACGCTCCTGCAGGATGAGGCGGACCGCCCAGTTGGTGCCGAATATCTCGCCGCCGAACGCGATCTCCTCGCCCTGCGGCACATCGTCGGGCGGCGTTACCTGCGGCGGGATAAAGAGCATGTCGGATGCTGGCATTGCGTGCCCCTGAGCCTGCCTGACGTGCGCAATCAGGGCCGGATCGAAACGCTCACCCTGCCCACTTCGCGGCTCCCTTTGGCCGAACCGCTGGATGCCCGGCCACGCTGGATGCGGAACGGCACCTTCACCAGCTCGCGCCCGCCATGTTCGCGCGATCCTTCGACCACCAGCGAATATTTGCCCGGCGAGAGGCGGTTGAGGCCACTCAGGCCGAACTTGTAACGGCCGGGTGCTCGTGTGGGCGATGAAATGCCGTCCGCCGGCATGTCCATGCTCCGCCCGCCCTCGCGCCACCACGTGCTCAGATCCGGCAGCCACCGGTTCGCGAGGCGCGCCTGATCGTGCAGGACGACCACGTTCTTCACCATCTTGCCCGAGGAATCCTCGATCCACACGGCAACGTAGGGCTTGCGATAATTGCGCACCGCCTGCTTCGGAATCTCGACCGACACGGTGCCGGAATTGGCCAGCGCGGGAGCGGGAAGAGCGAGAGCGATCAACGCGGCAAGACTGGGGAAACGCATAATGGGCAGGCCTATGAATGTACGAACAGGAGATAGGCGATGATCGGCAGGATCACGCCCAGCCCGGTGAGGGGCCATGTGGATGGTTTGAGACGCGCCTGAAGCCACAGCAGCCCGAAGCCAGTGAGCGCGAAAATCACGAATATCACCGCCGAAATATCTATCAGCCACGACCACACAACGCCGGAATCGCGCCCCTTGTGCAGGTCGTTGAGCATCGCAATCGTGCCGCGATCGATCACTTCGTGATAAGCGCGGCCTTCGTTCAGATCGAGCGTCAGGTTCGCGGTTCGCCCAGGGCGCGCGAGATCGAAATACATCTCGCCATACTCGTTGCGGGCAACCCTGCCGGAAAGGTCGATGCCGGTGCTTTCCCGCAACGCGGAAGCCTGGCTTCGTGTCAGGACAGCCTCATCCTCGATTGCGGAGAGATCCTGCACCAGAGGCGCAGGCAATTCGTACTCCGCCGCCGAGTTTTTCCCCTCGGCCTCGAGGGTATCGGCGTGGTTCAGGGTAATCCCGGTGATCGCAAACAGCAGGACGAGCATCAGGCACAGGGCAGAGCTGATCCAGTGCCACTGGCGCAATTGCCGTTTCCAGAACCCCGCGCGAGGGGCCGACACGGCATCGCCGGTCGGTTCCGCTCCCGCGGGCATCGGATGGAGGCTAGGCGTTGCCAAGGCGTATCCCTGAAATCGACATCGAATATTGAGAAGCAATCGCAATTGCGACTAGGTTTTTACGCGGCTCCTGTCAACGTAAGGCGCGCCTACTCGCGAGGCGCGCGTGCCAGCACGATGGCCGCCGAGAGGAAAGCAGCGGCCACTGTTGCGAAGGCCAGCCCGGGTGCAATCTCGTACAGGAAACCACCGAAGAGCGGGCCGATGACGATACCCAGCCCTTGCGCCGTGGTGACCGCTCCCGCCGCTCCGCCATGTTCCTGCGCGGACACGCTGTTCGTGGCGAGCGCCGGTACGGCAGGATAAATGCAGCCCATGCCGCAAGCGATCAGGGCATAGCCACCCCATACCTGCCAGGTAGCCATCGACAGCGCGACACCGGCAAAACCGATCGCCGCGACGAGCGACCCGAGGGCCAGCAGGCTTCGCGGTGGCCTCGCCAATTTCCTCACCACAAGCTGGGTCGCAAACAGCGATACCCCGACAATGGCCAGGGCGGTTCCGGCACCCGATGCGGCATCGGCAGGCGCCATGCCCATCCGGTCGATCAGCAGGAAGCCGATCAATGTCTGCGCCACGGCGACCGCCATGCTCGCCAGCACGGCCATGACAAGCGCCAGCCTTAGTCTGCGATCCATCAAGCCCAGAGGTGCTCTGCGCGTACCTTCCGCCGGTCGATCCTTCGGCAGCGCGATATACAAGAGCGCGAATGCGATTATCGGCAGCACCAGTGTAGCCGCCAGCGGCAGTATGAGGTCGTACCTGCCGAGCAACCCGGCAGCGCCCGGCCCCACCACCATCCCGAGCGAGCTTGCCGCCCCGATCCCGGCCATTTTCGCTGCGCGCCGTTCCGGCTTCGCGAGATCGGCGACGATCGCAGCCGCTAGGGTCGGCACGCTGGAATAGAAGGCACCCATCGCCCCGCGGCCAAGGATCAGCCCTGCCAGTGCGATTACCAAAGCGAACCGGGCGGGGACTGCGATGGCAAGGAAGGTCGTGAGCGCAGCGTAGGAAAGGGCGAACCCGGCAATACCCGTCAGAATGATCCGGCGCCGCCCCACCCGGTCGCTTATCACCCCCCAGAACCGCGCCGAAACCATCCATGCAATGCCGGAAATCGACATGACCAGCCCCAATTGCCAGGTCGAAAGCATCAGCAACTCGGATATCGGGCCTGCCACCGCGACGAAGGCGAGCAGCGCCATCGTTCCCGCAAACGCGGTGAAGGTAAGCGCGGCTATGGGATTGCTGGGAGGAGCGTGGCTTTCCGGCAGGCTCTTTTGCGGAGTATCGGCGGGCATGACAGGCCGCGCGTAGGAGCGCGCCTAGCCCTTCGCAAGTGTTGATAATGACTCGCAGTGAAGTTAGGGCGTGATCACACCCCGGCGGAAAAACCCATTGCAATTTGTCCTCGAAACACCCGGCAAAGGCTTGCGTGCCACTGGCGCGCGGCAACATGTTGTAAGCGGTAAACGCGCCACGTTGGACGAGCGATGCCAGCGCGCGCTGTCTGCGGGCGCAAGCGACACGCCCGCGGTTCTGGTAGGGGCGATCCCATTCGCCGCCGATGCTGACGAATTCATCTACCAGCCGGAACATGCGGTTGCTTCCGAAGCGCGACAGCTCACGACTGCCACGAGCGGTGCGCACAAGCCGAGCGACGCCCCGTCGAACGCACTGACCGCACGGCCCAGCGAAGGCGGCTATGCACGCATGGTGGAGCGCGCGCTTGTCCGCATTGCCGACCGGCATGGCCCCCGTCTCGACAAGGTAGTCCTGTCGCGCCAGATGCTGCTCGAGAATGCGGCAGGCCTCGACTTCGACAGGCTGCTGGGCGTGCTGGCCGACGATCCTGCGGTGACCGCGTTTCGCGCCGACCTTTCCGAGACCGGAAATCACCTTCTGATCGGAGCAACGCCCGAAAAGCTGATCTCCCGGACCGGACTCGCCATCGAGTCCGTACCACTCGCCGGTTCGATGCCGAGGGGCCGCAGCACGAGTGAGGACGAAGAGCGCGCTGCGATCCTGCTCGCTTCGGAGAAAGACCACCGCGAGCATGCGGTGACGCTCGAATTCGTGATGGACATGCTCAGCCCGTTCTGCCGCGAACTTTCGGCGCCCGATGGCACGACGCTGCACCGGACAGCGTCGATGTGGCATCTGGGGACGCGCGTCGAAGGCCTGCTGAAAAGCGAGGATATGCCGAGCGCTGTAGGCCTCGCCGCACTGCTCCATCCCACGCCCGCCGTTGGTGGATCGCCACGCGAAGCCGCTCTCTCCGCCATCGAAGACCTCGAAGAGCATGACCGCGGGTTTTACGCGGGCGCAGTCGGCTGGGTGGACGCGAAGGGCGACGGCGAATGGTACGTCGCGCTGCGCTGCGCGGAATTGGTCGCCGGACAATTGATCCTTCACGCAGGCGCCGGAATCGTCGAAGGATCGGTCCCCGAACAGGAAGTCCGCGAAACCGCGGCAAAGTTTCGCGCCATGCTGCGGGCAATGGGTGTCGAGGATACGCTCTGGGCCGCGCGAGAGGCCGCCGAATGACGCCCCTGAAGCAGGAATGGCCGCGGGACTTGGCGGAGAGCTATCGCGAAAAGGGTTACTGGCAGGGCCGAACCTTCCCTGACCTGCTGCGCGAACAGGCCGTACGCTATGCAGATCGCACCGCCGTGATCGGCGGCGGCGAGCGGTGGACCTATCGCGAACTGGAGCAGCGCGCCGAACGAGCGGCAGCGGGCTTTTGCGCGGTGGGCCTGAAGGCTGGCGACCGTGTCCTGGTCCAGCTGCCTAACATTCCCGAATTCCTTGCAGTGGTGTTCGGGCTATTTCGCGCCGGGATGGTCCCGGTCTTCGCCCTGCCCGCCCACCGGCTGACCGAGATCGCGCATTTCGCCCGCAAGGCCGAGGCAACGGCACTCGTCATCGCCGACCGGCACGACGGGTTCGACTATCGCGATCTGGCCGCTGCGGTGCAGGCCGAAGTGCGACATGTTCGGCATGTCGTCGTGGTGGGCGAGGCTGGAGGATATGCCGACTTCGCCAGTTTCGGTGAAGGCCAGCCTGCTGCTCCCGAAGCGGCTATCGACGCGGCTGACGTTGCGCTGGTGCAGATTTCCGGCGGCAGCACGGGCTTGTCCAAGCTGATCCCGCGCACGCACGACGATTATCTCTATTCAATCCGCGCGAGCAACGCGATCTGCGGTCTGGACGATGCCAGCGTGTATCTCGCCGCACTGCCGGTCGCGCATAATTTCCCGATGAGTTCGCCCGGCATTTTCGGCGCGATCTGCGCAGGTGCATGCGTCGTTATGGCTCCGGCACCGAGCCCCGACGTCGCCTTCGCGCTGATCGAGCGGGAGCGGGTCACGATTACCGGGCTCGTCCCGCCGCTCGCGCTGCTGTGGCTGCGCGCGGCGGCGAAGACCAAGCACGATATTTCCAGCCTCGAAGTGCTGCAGGTCGGCGGGGCCAAGTTCATGCCCGAAGCCGCACGCCGGATTCGGCCCGAGCTCGGGTGTACCCTGCAGCAGGTGTTCGGCATGGCGGAAGGGCTGGTCAATTACACCCGGCTCGACGACCCCGAAGACATTATCGTCGAAACGCAGGGGCGTCCCATCAGCGCGGATGACGAGATCCTGATCCTCGACGATGCAGGCAATCCGGTGGCCGAGGGCGAGCCCGGCAACCTGCTGACGCGGGGACCCTACACGATTCGCGCCTATCATGACGATCCCGCCGCCAATGCGCGCGCCTTTACCGAGGATGGCTTCTACCGCACCGGCGACGTCGTGAAGCGCGTGGCGGGCGCGTATCTGGTGGTGCAGGGCCGCGCGAGCGATCACATCAACCGCGCCGGAGAGAAGATTTCGGCTGAAGAGATCGAGGATCACCTGCTCGCCCACCCGCAGGTATTCGATGCTGCGGTCGTCTCCATCCCCGACCAGTTCCTTGGGGAGCGTAGCTGCGCCTTCATCGTCCCTGAGGGTGATCAACCCAAGCCTGCCGACATCAAGGCGTGGATGCGCAAGCGCGATATCGCTGCGTTCAAGGTGCCCGACCAGATCGTGCTGGTGGATAGCTTCGAAACGACAGCGGTCGGCAAGATCAGTCGCAAGGAATTACGCGCCAAGCTGCGGGCGCAGCACCTCGAGAGCGAGAATTCCGCATGAGCCAGTCCGGTCGCCTGCCGACAATCGCGCCCTACGAGCTGCCGCTGGAAAGCGAACTACCGACATCGCGTGCGCGCTGGACGCTCGATCCCGCCCGCGCGGCGCTGCTCGTGCACGACATGCAGGCCTATTTCGTCGATGCCTTCCGGCCCGGCCGCGCACCGATCGCACCCGCCATCGCCAATCTTGCCAAGCTGGCCCAGCAATGTCGCAAGGCAGGCATCCCGGTATTCTACACTGCGCAGATCGGTGCACAGGAGCCGCATGACCGGGGATTGCAGGGCCATCTGTGGGGTCCGGGTATGCGGCACGCGCCCGAGCACGAGCAAATCGTCGCCCCCCTCGCCCCGCAGGATGGTGACATCGTGCTGGTCAAGCACCGCTACAGCGCATTCCAGCGCTCCAACTTCGCCGAACTGCTGCGCGCGCGTGGCCGCGACCAGTTATTGATCGGCGGCGTCTATGCCCATATCGGCTGTCAGTGTACCGCAGCCGAGGCGTTCCAGCGCGATATCGAGCCGTTTTTCGTCGCCGACGCCCTCGCCGATTTCACCCGCGAGTGGCATGATGCGGCGCTGGCCAATGTTGCCGATTGTAGCGGGGTTGTCCTTTCGACACACCAGGCGCTGGAGCACATCTGAATGAGCACGATGACACTTGAAGACCTGCGGCGGCAACTGGCCGAAGTTATGGAGATCGACCCGGCGGACTTGCCCGACGACGGCAACCTGATCGATCTCGGGCTCGATTCCATGCGCGCGATGAACCTCGCGATGCAGTGGGAGGAGGATGGGCTCGAACTCGATTTCGCCGATCTTGCCGAGAGCGAGACGCTGGCGGGCTTGTGGAGCCTGATCGCGGCCGGACAAGAAGCCAGCGACGCCTGATTATGGCATGGACGCGCCTGACCGAAGCGCAGGAAGGGCTGTGGTATTCGCAGGCACTCGATCCGGCCAATCCCATCTTCAACACCGGGCAATATGTCGCTCTGGACGGCCCGCTCGACATTGATGCATTTCGCACGGCGGTGAATCAGGCGAGCGAGGAAGCGCAGGCCCTCTCGCTACGGTTCGACACCACAGCCGACGGCCCGATGCAGGCGTTCGATCCGGCAAACGCGCCGCGCCTCGAAGTGGTCGATCTTTCAGGCTCCGATGAGCCGGAAGCCGAGGCCAAGGCCACCATTGCGCGGCGGATGCGTACCCCGGTCGACCTGCAAAATGGGCCCATCGCGTTCCAGCATTTGTACCGGATCGGTAGCGGGAAACACATCTGGGCGCTGCAGGTCCACCACCTCGCCAATGACGGGTTCGGCATCATGATGCTGACCAAGCGCGTGGCCGATCTGTACTCGGCGCAAGTGTCCGGCAGCGGCAAGACGGGCAAGCCGTTCGGTCCGCTCGCAGGCCTGTTCGCCGAAGATGCCGAATACCGCGAAAGCGATCGCCGCACGCAGGACGCAGCCTGGTGGCAGTCGGCGTTCCGCAATCCGCCCGAGAGCGTGGGCATGGCGCCGGGTCGGGCGATCTCCGCGCACCGCTTCCTGCGCACGGCCAGCCCCATGCCCGAAGATGCACGGGCGGCTGTGGCGAAGCTGGCCAAGGCCGCCGGAGTAGCCTGGCCGGACGCCTTGACCGCACTGGTCGCCGCTTATTGCGCGCGCTTAGTGGATGGCGGTCAGCTGGTCATCGGCATGCCGCACATGGGGCGCTTCGGCAGCAAGGCTGCGCGCATTCCCGGCATGGTGATGAACGTGCTGCCACTGGCAATCGCGCCCGATGATTCCGCGCCTCTCGCCGACTGGATCAAGGCGGAATCGGCGCGCATGGCAGAGGCGCGCAGGCATGGCCGCTATCGCAGCGAACACCTGCGCCGCGACCTCGGCCTGATCGGGGGCGACCGGCGGCTCTACGGCCCGCTCGTCAACGTGCAGCCCTACGACAAGCTGCCGCAGTTCGCCGGGCTCGACGCGCAGCTGACCGTCACCGGCACCGGACCCGTCGAGGACATTCATTTCACCTTCCGGGGCGACCTGAACGAAGCGATCACGTTGGAGGTGGACGCCAATCCCGAGCTGTACGATCAGGCAGCGATAGACGCGCACGCCCTGCGGCTGGCCCAGTTCCTGAGCGCCGCTGGCAATGCGGCAAAGCTAGCCGACGTGCCCAGTGCCACCCCGGCTGAAGCGGAGTGGGAACTGGAGCAGTTCAACCGGACCGCGCATCCCATCCCCGAAACCACGCTCGCCGCGCTGGTCGAGACGACCATGCGCGAGCGGCCAGAAAGCGAAGCGCTGCGTTTCCAGGGCGAAACCCTCACCTATGCTCAGCTCGATGCCCGCAGCGCGGCGCTCGCCTGCGCGTTGCGGGACAGAGGCGTTGGCACCGAAGCTATCGTCGCGGTCGCGTTGCCCCGCAGTGTCAAACTCGTCGTGGCACTGCTGGGCGTCATCCGCGCGGGCGCCGCTTACCTCCCGCTCGATCTCGACCATCCGGCGGCGCGCATCGAGACCATTCTCGAAAGCGCGGGGCCCGCTGTCGTGCTGGCGCAGGACGATCCGCACGGGCTCTATGGAGAACGCTTGCTGGTCCCCGAAGACTGGCCGCAGGAGCCTGCCGGTACGCTCACCCCGCCCAGCCCCGACGATGCGGCCTATGTGATCTACACCAGCGGATCGACCGGGACGCCGAAGGGCGTGGTCATCACCCATCGCGCCATCGTCAACCGCCTGCTCTGGATGGCCGAGCACTACGATTTCGGCCCGCAAGACCGCATCCTGCAAAAGACCCCGGCAACGTTCGATGTTTCGGTGTGGGAGTTCTTCCTCGCCTTCATCACGGGCGGCACGCTGGTGGTCGCACCGCCCGACGCGCATCGCGACCCGAGCGCCATCGCACGACTTATCCGCGACGAGCGCATAACCACGGTGCATTTCGTGCCCTCGATGCTCGCCGCGTTCTGCGACGTGCCAGAAAGCGAGGGGCTGGCGCTGGCGCGCGTCTTCGTCAGCGGGGAGGAACTGCCTGCTGGACTGCGGGATCGCTTCCACCACCGGATAGAAGCGCAGCTGCACAACCTCTACGGCCCGACCGAGGCTGCCGTGGATGTCAGCTTCTGGGATGCCGGGCCGCAAGACGCCTCCCGCCCCGTGCCCATCGGCCATCCGGTCTGGAACACGCGGCTCGTAATCCTCGACAAATACCTGCGCCCCGCTCCGCCCGGCCAGCCGGGCGAGCTGTTCCTCGGCGGCGTGCAACTGGCGCGCGAATATCTCGGACGCCCCGACCTCACTGCCGAACGCTTTGTGACCGACCCGTTTCATCCGGGCGAGCGATTGTACCGCACGGGCGATGTCGCAAGGCGGCGCAGCGACGGCGCAGTCGAATTCCTCGGTCGCAGCGACTCTCAGGTTAAGATACGCGGACTGCGCATCGAACTGGGCGAAATCGAAGCCGCCATCGCGTCGACCGAGATGGCCTCTGCCGTCCACGTGGCAGCCGTGGAGCAGCGCATCACCGCCTATCTGGTGCCAGCAGCAGGCTACGCGAAAGAGGCGCTGCTCGATGCACTAGGTGCGCGCCTTCCCGCCTATATGGTGCCGACAGCGATCCTCGAGTTGGACGCCATGCCGATAACCGCAAATGGCAAGCTGGACCGCAAGGCCCTGCCCGCGCCGCAATTCGCATCGAGCGGTGGTGCTGCGCCCACGGGAGCGACCGAGCAAGCATTGGCGGCGATCTTCGCGCAGGTGCTGGATCTGCACACTGCGCTGTCGCGCGAAGACGATTTCTTCGCGCTGGGTGGAGACAGCCTGTCGGCGGTCGCGCTGATGCAGGAGATCGAGCGCCGGTTCGGGCGCGATCCGGGCCTTGGCGCTCTGTTCGAACATCCCGATATCGCCGGGCTCGCCCGCCTGATCGATACGGACGACGCGATCCGCGACGAAGGCATCGCACCGCTGATCACATTGGCGCGCGGGGATGCGCGCCATGCTCCACTGTTCCTGTTTCACCCGGCAGGCGGGATCTGCTGGGGCTATCGCCGGTTGACCGGCGCGCTGCAAACGGACCGCCCGGTGTACGGCGTGCAGGCGCCCGGGCTCCATCCGGGCCGTTCGCTCCCGGGCTCCATCGATGATCTCGCGAACGAATACGCCCTGCTGATTGCAGGCCGCGCCCCTGCGGGAATGATCCATCTCGGCGGCTGGTCGGTCGGCGGGCTGCTGGCGCAGGCGGTGGCGGTCCGGTTGCGCGCGATGGGGCGGCAAGTGGGGCTGGTTGCACTGCTCGATGCCTACCCGGCGGAATGCTGGCGCGACGAACCCGAACCGACCGAGGCCGAAGCGCTTAAGGCGCTGCTCGCCATCGCGGGGTACGATCCCGAAGGCTACCCGCACCTCGATACGCGGACGAAGGTGATCGCATTCCTGCGCGACGGGGACAGCGCACTCGGCAACCTGCCGCATGCGGTGCAGGATGGTGTGATCCGGGTCGTACTCGACACCAACCGGCTGGTTCGCGCACACCACCACGCGCAGTATGATGGCACGCTTACGCATGTTCGGGCGGCCGAGGATCACAAGGATCGGCCAGACCTCCAGCCAGAGCTTTGGCTGAACCATGCCGCCGCTCTCGACCGGATCGATGTGCCGTTCCTCCATCCCGAATTGCCGGGCGAGGAAGCAAGCGCCATGATCGGTCCTATGCTGGAGCAGCGAATGCTGGAATACGAAAAGGAAGCGCGATGAAAAGCGGTTTGGAAGACAAGATCGTGCTGGTGACCGGCGCTGCCGGGGGGATCGGTGCGGCGGTGGTCGACCTGCTGCGTGAAGAAGGCGCGCAAGTGATCGCGACCGACCGCGACAAGAGCGACGGTATCGAGCCACTCGACGTCACCGATGCGACCGCTGTGAATGCCTTCGTGCAAGCCATAGAACAGGACCGCGGACCCATTCACGCGGGCGTCAACGTGGCAGGCATCCTCGCGACCGGCCCCGTGCTCGACATCAGCGACGAGGAGTGGGACCGGGTCTTCGCGGTAAACACCAAGGGCGTGTTCTACGTCAGCCGCGCACTGGGCCGCGTGATGCGGGATCGACGCACAGGAAGCATCGTGACGGTCGGCTCCAACGCAGCGGGAACGGCGCGCCACTCGGTGGCGGCTTACGGTGCGTCGAAAGCCGCCGCGCACATGTTTATGCGCTGCCTCGGGCTGGAACTCGGCGAATACGGCATCCGCTGCAACATCGTGGCTCCGGGCTCTACCATGACACCGATGCAGACCGGCATGTGGGCGGACGAACGCGGCGGCGAAGCGGTGATCGCGGGCCAGCCGGAGGTCTTCAAGGCGGGCATCCCGCTGCGCAAGATCGCGGAGCCGGAAGAGGTCGCGCAGGCCGTGCTGTTCCTGCTGTCAGACCGGGCGAGCCATATCACGATGGCCGACATCTATGTCGATGGCGGGGCCACGCTGAAAGCCTGATCGCGCTATTGCGTCGCGTGCCTACCCCAGCCGGTCCTTGACCAGCGTTGAGAAAATGCTCGCCGCGACCGTCAGCAGGCGGTCGTCGAACCGGTATTGCGGGTTGTGGCACATGGCACTGTCCTGCCCCAGGAACAGGTAGGCGCCGGGCGCTGCCTTGAGGAACAGAGCCATGTCGTCGGTAAACGGGAACGGCGGATGATCTCCAACCACGCCGCTCTCTCCCAGCACCTTCGCACACGCGTTGGCGGCATTGCGCGCAGCATCCGGGTGGTTCACGCAGGGCGGCACTTCCGCCTCGATATGCAGCACGATCTCGCATCCGGTTAGCGCCGCGATCCCGTCGCAGGCCTGCCGCAGGCGATCGAGCAGGCCTTGTAGGATTTCGGGTTCGAGCGCGCGCAGCGTCCCGCTGAGTGTCGCGCTGTCGGGGATGATGTTGTGCGACGAACCTGCCTGTAGTGACCCCACATTGACCAGTGCGCTCTGCGTCGGGTCGACATAGCGCCCGACCAGAGAGGATATCTCGACCGCCAACCGCGCAGCAGCCTGCAAGGGGTCGGTCGCCTTGTAGAACGCTGCGCCGTGCCCGCCGACGCCGCGCACCTCGATCCGCCAGATCGCATAGCCGTTCAGCACCGCGCCTGCGCGCACGCCAGCCTGCCCCGGCTCAAGCAGCGGCATATTGTGGAAGGCATAGACCTCGTCGAAGGCAAACCGATCGAGCAGACCGTCGGCGATCATCGCCTTCGCACCCTCGCCCGTTTCCTCCGCCGGCTGGAAGATCAGCACCACCCGCCCCTTGGCCGGAGGGTTCTGCGCAAGATATTGCGCGGTGCCGAGCAGCGCGGTGGTATGCCCGTCGTGCCCGCAGCAATGCGCGGCACCCGCGTTCCGGGATCGGAACGGAAGATCGTTCTCCTCCTCCATCGGCAGCGCGTCCATATCTGCGCGCAGGGCAATGCTGGGGCCCGGCTCGTTGCCCTCGATCACTGCGACCACGCCAGTGCCGCCGATCCCGGTGACCGGGTCGAGCCCGAATTCGCGCAGGCGATCGGCCACGAAAGCCGCAGTTCCCGTTTCCTGCATCGAAAGTTCGGGGTGCTGGTGCAGGTGTTGCCGCCATTGCGCGAGCGTATCGGATCGGGCGGCAATCTGTTCGATCATGGGTATGTCTTTCTTTGACCTTGCGGCGCCTGCTATTGCGAACCGGATGCAGGATTACAACCGCTCTCCGATGGGATCGGCTTGACACATCGGCAGGCTTGGTCAACCGCGCCGCCATGCCGCCTCGCAACCAGCCCGAAATGCGCGCCGAAGCGATCGATTCCTACCTGCGAACCGCCAGGCGCAGGGCGATTATCCTCGTCGTATTGCTGCTGGCATGCTGCGTAGGGCTGGCGCTCGATATCTCGACCGGCCCGTCGTTCCTGCCGCTGGACCAGGTGTGGGACGGGCTGTTCCGGCCCGACCGGCTGGATATTCCCGCACAGGTCATCATTCGCGATGTGCGCCTTCCGATTGCGCTGATGGCGCTGCTGGTGGGGGCCGCGCTGTCGCTGGCCGGCGCGGAGATGCAGACCATCCTCGACAATCCGCTGGCCAGCCCGTTCACTCTGGGCGTGTCTTCCGCCGCATCCTTCGGCGCGGCGCTCGGCATCGTACTCGGCATCGGCATACCCGGCCTTTCGCCCGACTGGATCGTGCCGGTGAACGCCTTCCTGTGCGCGTTCGGTTCGGTCGTTCTGCTGGAGGCGCTTGCCCGCAGCCGCGCCGCCGGAACGCAGGGCATCGTGCTGTTTGGCATCGCGCTGGTCTTCACCTTCAACGCGCTCGTCGCACTGATCCAGTTCGTCGCCTCGCAGGAGGCGCTGTCGCAGCTGGTCTTCTGGACGATGGGTTCGCTCTCGCGCGCGACATGGTCGAATGTGGCGGTCCTGGCCATTGTCGTCGCCGCCGTGATCCCGTTTTCGATGCGTGCGGCCAATGCGATGACTGCGATGCGGCTGGGCGAAGACCGTGCGCGCAGTTTCGGCTTCGATGTCCGCCGCCTGCGCATGTTCTCGCTGCTGCGGATCAGCGCGCTCGCAGGCACGTCGGTAGCGTTCGTGGGTACGATCGGGTTCGTCGGGCTGGTCGGGCCGCATATTGCGCGGTTGATACTCGGGGAGGATCATCGCTTCCTGCTGCCCGCATCGCTGCTGTGCGGTGCCCTGCTGATGTCGCTGGCATCGGTGGCGAGCAAGCTGATCGTGCCCGGGGTGCTGCTGCCTGCGGGGATCGTTACCGCGATGATCGGTGTGCCGGTGTTCCTCATCCTGATCCTGCGCCGGCCGGACCGGGTGTAAGCATGGACGATCAGGCCCCTCTCATCATCGCAGGAATCAGCGCAGGCTACCGCAAGGTCACTGTGGTGGAGGATTTCAGCCTCGCCCCGATCGCGCCGGGCGAGGTCGTCTCGCTGCTGGGCCCCAATGCTGCAGGCAAGACGACAATCCTGCGGTCGCTGGCAGGGCTGCACAAGGCCAGCGGATCGGTGCAGCTGGGCACGCGCGAACTGATGGACATGCCGCTGGCCGAACACGCGCGTTACGTCACCTACATGCCGCAATCCCTGCCCGACAGGGTGGGTCTGACGGTGACCGAGGCGGTGATGAGCGCGCTGCGCGCCGGGCCTGCGGACGATTCCGCAGCGAACATGCGCGACCTGCTCGACACGGCGATGGAGGTTATCGAACAGGTCGGCATCACCCACCTTGCCTCGCGCGAGCTGGGCCAGCTCTCAGGCGGTCAGCGCCAGCTTGCCTCGCTGGCACAGGCGCTGGTCCGGCGCCCCCGCGTGCTGCTGCTGGACGAGCCGATCAGCGCGCTCGACCTGCATTACCAGCTGAAAGTGATGAAACTGATCCGCCAGATCGCCAGCTCTGACGCGATGACCGTCATCATGGTGCTGCACGACCTAAGCATGGCCGCAAGGTGGTCAGACAGGGTGGTACTGCTGGCCGATGGCAAGGTGGAGGTCGAAGGCACGCCCGAAGAGGCGCTGACGGCGCAGCGACTGGCAAAGGTCTACCAAGTCAGCGCTGCGGTGACGCGCGGCGAACACGGCCTGTCCATCGCCATTCACGACACGATCTAACGCGGACAGGAAAAAGGGGCGGAACTCGCCAGAGCCCGCCCCTTTTGTGCATTCAGACTCTTCCCGCGTCAGTCCTTGGGTCGGATGCGGGTAATCATGTCGCCATCGTCGCCGCCGCGCTTGTCCACGACATAGACCGTGCCATCCGGTCCACCGGCCACGTGGTTGGCATATTTCACGCCGCCGAAATTGGCCACCAAGTTGCCGTCCACGTCGACCACGCCGACCATGCCGCCATTGCGCGCGGTTGCGTAGGCGAGGCCGGTATCGGCATCGAACATCACGTTAATCGGGTAGGATCCGAAATAGGTGTGCGCGACCAGATCGCCGGTCTCTTCGTCCATGATCGTCACGCCGTCTGTGTCGCGGCCAACCACGAAGATGCGCCCCGTCGCCGGGTCGTGCGAAACGCCGATCGTGGCCCGTCCGCCCGGTACGGGAAGAACCTTCGAAACTTTGTCGGTCTGCGTATCGATGATCGCGATTTCCTCGGTCGGGATGCTCGCGACATACAGCTTGTGCGCTTCGGGATCGAGCGAGAGCGAGGCCGTACCCACGCTCTTGCCGCGCTGCGGCGTGTCGATCGTGATGACCGCGACCTGCTCCAGCGTGCGGGTGTCGAACACATACACATCCGGCGTCATCGACGCGGTGACGTAGGCTTTGCCCAACTCCTGGTCGATCACCACATCACGCGAATGATAGACCGCACCTTCGTCGAACTGCTTGACGAGGCTGAGATCGGACTGGCGATAGACCGCCACCGAGTTCTGGAAGGTGTTGGTCACCCAAATGGTGCCATTGGCGTCATCCACACCGATACCGAACGCCGCATAGACCTGATCGGTCATCATGGTGCCACCGCGTCCGCGCCGGTCGGGCGCTGCCGGGGGCGTCACTCGAGCGGTCACCTGCATCGTCGCCGGGTCGATCTTGACGATTTCAGATTTGATGGGATCGCCGAACGCAGTCGCAGCGGCGAACAGCGCGCCGCTCGCTTCGCTGTAGGCGGACTGGTACAGGCCATTGGTCGGGTTCGTGGCGAGCACCTCGAAGCCATCCACGCCCTGCTCGGCGACCTGCGGCCAGACCTTCAGTTCCTCGACCAACGCCGAATAAGGCTCTTCGGTGAAAATCACGATCTGATGGATGCCCGGGGCAGCGTCCGCCGGCAGCGTGATCTCGGCCTGGACCTTGCCGTCCGCATCCGCAGTCAGCGGACCGTCGGTGAGCGCGGTATCACCGTAAAGGATAGACACGCTTTGCGAAGGGCGAAAGCCCTCGCCCGCGACCTTGACCACGGTGCCCCCGACAACCGGCGCACCGCGCTCGGCGGTCGAAAAGCTTACCTTGGGGGTGGAAACAATATCGGTCTCGCCGAAGGTTTCCTGCGCTTGCGCAGCCATTGGCAGCGCGCTCGCTCCGGCGAGGGCCAGCACGGCAATGCCGTTCATCAGGGCTTTCTTGGTCGGACGCATCATCTTCTCCTGCGAAACGATTGGTCGGTCTGGCGCGGGCCATGTGCCCCCGCACGATGGTTCAGAGCGCTATCCAGTAGGTCCCCTCGAAGGGGATCCCGAGATAGTCGGTATTGATAGATTCCAGTGTCTCCGCCGGATCGAGATCGGCAAACAGCTCCGGGTGCAACCATTGGGCGAATGCTTCGATCGCGACGATATCGAGCGGGGAATTGAGGAGCTGGTGCGAGAAGCCGAAGGCCTGCCCCTCGCGCACGGCTCCAAGGCCAGCGATACCCCGCCGCTGCACGACTTTCGCCAGCGATTGCCGCGCTGCTTGCTGCGAATAGCCCGCGCCCAGCTCCAGTCCGCCACGCTGCGCAAGATGCGGGCCGCCGGTGCCTATATAAATGTCCGGATCGCGGGACAGGACATATTCGAGGCTCAGCTTGCCAGAACTTTGGGCGATGGCATCCGCCCCGATATTGTGCCCCCCGACCAGCTCCAGATACTCGCTGGCATTGCCGCTGCCCGGGGAATTGCAGCAATCGGGGCTGCCACCCGCGTGCGCTTCCATGAAAACCAGCTTGCGATCCGCTTCCGGCATATCCGCGAGACGGCGCCGGATCAGATCGATTTTCTGCTTCCGGTAGGCGAGGAACCGCGCTGCCTTTTCCTCCTGCCCGGTCACTTCGCCAAGGATGGTCAGGCTTTTCTCAAGGTTCGCCATCGGGCTGGTGAAGAAATCGAGCATCACGACAGGAATGCCTGCCTCCTCGACCCGCGCGATCTGCGCCTGCGTCAGCCCGCTTTCGGTGGAGAGGATGGCAATGTCAGGGCGCGCGGCGATCAGCGATTCGACATCGAATTCCTGCGCCGAACTCGCGATGCGCGGCAGCTCTTCGAGACTGGGCGATTTCTCGAGGAAGGCGGCGTAGCCTTCGTCCCCCAGCCGGTTCGCGTCATGCGCCCAGGCCGCCAGCAGCGATCCGGGATCGTCATGCAGCAGCGCGAGCGCGATCAGATAGCGGCTATCGTCGATCGCAAGCCGCTTCTTGGGTCCGTCGATCACGACCTTGCGGCCCTGCACGTCGACCACCGATTGCCCCTGCCCGTCCGATGCAGTTTCATTCCGGTCCGAACACGCAGCCAAAGCGATGCCAAGGAAGATGGCGATCAGGACCGATGACTTGCAGTATGATGCAAGCGTGTTCAGCAGGGTGTGGAAGGTGGACATTCTGCCTGAGCGCTATCGGAATCGATCTTGGGTGGCGGCTGGAAATTCCCTCGCCTAATTGCGAATGATTGTAAAGAGCAATTACGGATCGCTAGCCCAAAGGGACTGGTTGGAACATGCAGGAACTAAGCACTTCGATCGGGCAGGCTGCCAAAATGCCCTGCACTGCGATGCACGCGTGGACGATCGCGTCGTCCACGACGGGCGCAACCTACAGGATTTACGCGACGCAACCGGAGGGCATGCCGCCCGAAAGCGGCTGGCCAGCGATCTTCCTGCTAGACGGCGAAGGGCTGTTCGGCACGGTGAGCGAAGCCATTGCGCGGCTATCGCGCAGGGCGGACGCCACAGGGGTAAAACCGGCGGCCACGATCGCCATTTGCGCCGAACCGGTCGCAAGCGTGGACGTTCGTCGGAGGGATTTCGGCACCCCCTCCCCCGATCCGCATGGCGCAGGTCCGTCATCGACAACACAACCTCAAGGCGAGGAATTTCTGCAATTCCTCCATACCGCACTGGTCCCGGCGCTGGTCGAGGCGATGCAACTCGATGGTCGGAAGCTTTCGCTCTACGGCCATTCGCTGGCAGGCTTTTCTGCCCTCAACTCGTTCCTGAGCAGTGCCTCGCCGTTTGCGCGCTTCGCCGCAATCAGCCCCTCGATCTGGTGGGATCGGGAGGGGCTGTATGCCAGGCTCGATCACGCGGACACCGGAAACCGGCGAATTTTCCTCGCGGCGGGCGAGTGGGAAGAAGCACTGCCGCCATGGCAGGCGCGCACCGAACAGGCCGAAAGCATTCTCGCCAGGCGACAAGCACGTCGCATGATCCGGAACGCGCGCGAAATGTCAGAGCGGATCGTGGCCAGATCGGGCGCGGTCGCGGCAACCTTCGCATTCTTCGAGGATGAGGATCACGCCTCAATCGTCTCCCGGTCCATTGCACCGGCACTGCGCTTCATATCCGTGGAATGATCGTCAGATTGTGCATCGGGAAGAAGCGAAGAGAACGGGCGGGAGATCGGGAACATGGCGAAGAGGACGAATTCGAGAAATGGTCAGGAGCGGATGCCAATCCTGCTCGCCGAGCGTGATTGGACGAGTTGGCCAGATGACTTGGTGGCAAGGCACGCGCGCTTTGTGTGTCATTCGAGGGCGTGCTGACTGTCGAACGAACCGATCAACCTTGAAGTGCACGGTAAGACATGAGGCTTGATCGAATACGGAAACGATGAGAACATAATAGGAACTTAGCCCAAAGCCGATTCGTATTCACCCTGTGCCTGATGTCGATGCCTTGCCCTCACCTACCAATGACGTGCGCACGCACAACATCGCACTATTGCGTGCAACGGAACTTCCCATCGCACGCGCGAGCGCCGGTGCGCAATGGTCGCCGGATTGCGAACTCCCGCCAAGTGTATGGGAGCTTTTTTCTAGTGTGGACCATGCGGCGGGCGAGGCGCTGGCACTGGGTTTTGCGCAGATGCGAGCAAGCAGGGACGAAGCATCAAAGCCGTGGCTGTGGATACAGGATGCGCAGAGCATCCGGCACAGCGGGAGGCCGTTTCTTCAAGGGCTACCGGCCCAGCAGCGTCACAGGTTTATCCATGTGGAAGCCCGTCATCCTGCCGATGCGCTTTGGGCGATGGAAGAAGGCGTAAGATGCGACGCGCTGTCTTTTGTCATAGGCGAGATTGCGGGCGATCCGAAGGTTTTGGACTTTACCGCAACACGGCGGCTTGTGCTCGCCTCCGAGCGCCATGGCGTGCCGCTTTATCTATTAAGGCGCGGGGGGACCGCAGACCTTTCAGCGGCGCGATTGCGCTGGCGGGTGGGCCCTGCGCCCTCTGCCCCGCACCGTTGGAACGCGGTTGCGCCGGGGGCCACCCGAATAGCGGCAGAGCTATTTCGTGGGCGAGGCCTGAATCCGGATCAATTTGTGCTCGAACACGCGGTCGGCACAGATGAGCCAAACGCCACGGCGGGCCATCGTCTCACTCTGGTTTCCAAACCTCGCCAGCGACCGGTGGATCCGGAACGCCGCCAGACGGGGTGAGGATAATGCGGGGCTGCAGCCTGTAGTCCTCGTCACGGAAACCGCGCACGGCCCGGTTATCGATGCGACGAGCCCACTCGCGTGCGAAGCGGGCGCGCGGGCTGGAATGCGTCTGGCAGATGCCCGGATGCTGTCCCCACAACTGCTTGCCATCCCGTCTGATCACGAAGGCAACCAGCGCGCTCTCGAACGCATGGCGATTGCCGCACAGCGTTGGGGTCCGTGGAGCATGGTCGACGGTGCGGATGCGGCTTTGCTCGATGTGACAGGAACGGCGCACCTGTTTGATGGCGAGGCGGAGATGCTGGCCGAAATCGAAGAGCGGTTTGCAATGCAGGGCTATACGTGCCGCAGTGCGCTGGCTCCGAATGCCGGTGCCGCCTGGGCGCTTTCACACTACGGGGCAGATCGGCCTGTTGTTCTTGATCCGGTTGCGCTGCCCTTGGCGCTTGGCCCGCTTCCGGCAGCGGCTCTTCGCGTTAATGATGAAACGAGACTGCTGCTCACACGCCTTGGCCTCAAAACGATCGGCGATGTGATGAATGTTCCGCGTGAAAGCCTCGCGCGTCGCTTTCGCAATCGTCGCGCTGCCGAGGCAAATCCGCTTGTGCGTCTTGATCAGGTTCTGGGCAAAACGCACGAACCGCTAGTGCCGCTGGCGGATGACCCGCCGCTCGCCGTAGAACGCCGTCTGATTGAACCACTGTTGGCGCTTGATATGTTGACGCGCATCACGGCGGATCTAGCCGAAAATTTGGCCTATACTCTGGAAGCCGAGCGCAAGGGCGCACGGCGCTTGGCTTTATTGCTCTGGCGTGTGGATGGCGACATCATCTGCCACACGGTCGAACTAGCGGCCCCCTCGCGTGATCCCGCACATCTGGCACGGCTGTTCGAGGACCGGCTTGAGGGGATCGAAGCCGACTTTGGGATCGATCAGGTGCGTCTCGTCGCGGTCTGGGCAGAACCTCTGGATCAGCAGCAAAATCGCCTTGATACGACGTCCCCCACCGGCAGTACGCTTCCGGTTCTTCTCGACCGGCTGGTCACGCGGCTCGGGGAAGGTCGCGTTTCACGGTTTATTGCATGCGGAAGCCATCTGCCAGAACGGGCGCAAAGGCGCGTTGCGCCAGGCATTGGCCACGCGCCGGTCCAATATGATCTTGGCTTTCACCAGCGCCCACTCAAACTGCTCGCACGGCCAGAGCCAATCACCGTCATTTACGCGACGCCGGAGGGCCTGCCGCGCCGCTTCCGCTGGCGTGGCGGCCTGCATAATATCGCCAAGGCTGAAGGGCCGGAGCGGATCGCACCCGAATGGTGGCGGCAAAAGGCGCGTGCCCGCCTGCGCGACTATTACCGGATCGAAGACGAGGCAGGGCGGCGCTACTGGATCTATCGGTACGGGCTGGTCGGCGACGGACGTGGCGGGCCGCCCGACTGGTATCTGCACGGGTTTTTCGCCTGATGCCTGACCAGCCGCTTACCCCTGATCGCCGCACCTTGGCGCGGATCACCGACGAGGATTTCAACGGGAATCCGCCTGCCGATTTCGTCGAGCTCGGCGTAACGAGCTGTTTCTCGTTCCTGCGGGGCGCTTCGGACCCGGTGGACCTTGTGCTCTCCGCTTTCGGCATGGGCTACGACGCAATCGGGATTGCCGATCGCAATACGCTGGCAGGCGTGGTGCGCATACATACCGAGGCAAAGACTGCACGCATGCGGCCAGTGATCGGCTGCCGTATCGTCACGATGGAGGGCTGGCACTTCCTTGCTTACCCCACCGACCGCTCGGCTTACGGGCGGCTCTCGAAATTGCTCTCCGCAGGCAAGATGACGACGCTTGGAGGTGAATGGCAGGACAAGGGGGAGACCCATATCGATCTGGCCATGCTGGCCGATCACGCAGAAGGGATCGCGCTGATCCTCATGCCGCCCGATGTGCTGGACGAACCCTTCGAGGCGACGCTGGGCGATCTGTCCGAACGCCTGCCTACCCTGCGCCACATCGCCGCCGCCTATCTCTATCGCGGAGACGACATCGCCCGGATCAACCGGCTCGATCATCTTGCCAGGGCCCACGGGCTTTCCATCCTTGCGACCAACGACGTGCACTACCATGCGCGCGAACGGCGACCCTTGCAGGATGTGATGACCTGCATCCGCGAAAAGACGACCATCGGGCAGGCAGGGTTGCTGCTCCACGCGAATGCCGAGCGGCATCTCAAGCCGCCTGCGGAGATGATCCGCCTTTTCGCTCAGTGGCCCCACGCGATTGCTGCCACCCGCGAAGTGGCCGATGCCTGCGATTTCAGCCTCGATGAGCTGGCCTATGAATATCCGGACGAGCCGATCCCGAAGGACCGCACGCCCGATGCGCATCTCGCCGAACTGGCCCGGCAGGGCGCGCAGCAGCGTTACCCCAAAGGCGTGCCGGAAAAGGTCGAGCGCCTGATTGCGCGAGAGCTGGACCTGATCGGGAAGCTCAAGATTGCGCGCTACTTCCTCACCATCAAGGACATCATCGATTTTGCCCGGAGCCAGGACCCGCCGATCCTGTGCCAGGGGCGCGGCAGTGCGGCCAATTCTGCCGTTTGCTATTGCCTCGGCATTACTGCCGTAGATCCCGACGAACACGAGCTATTGTTCGACCGCTTCATCTCCGAAGAGCGCAAGGAGCCGCCCGACATCGATGTCGATTTCGAGCACGAGCGGCGCGAGGAGGTGATCCAGTATATCTACCAGCGTTATGGTCGCCATCGGGCAGGCTTGTGTGCAACGGTGATCCATTACCGCCCGCGTATGGCCATCCGCGAGGTCGGCAAGGTGATGGGCCTATCCGAAGACACCACGTCTGCCCTCGCCCGAACTGTGTGGGGCAGTTACGGCAAGGAAATCGCGGAGAAGCATACCGCAGAGGCTGGGCTGGACATGCGCGATCCACACCTGCGCCGTGTGCTCAAGCTGACCGAACAAATGATCGGGATGCCGCGTCACCTTTCGCAGCACGTGGGCGGCTTTATCCTGACGCAAGGCCCGCTGACCGAAACAGTGCCCATCGGCAATGGCGCCATGTCGGACCGTAGCTTTATCGAATGGGACAAGGATGACATCGATGCGCTCGGCATCCTGAAGATCGATGTGCTGGCGCTTGGCATGCTCACCTGCCTGCAAAAAGGCTTCGACTTGCTGCGCGCCCATCATGATCGCGACCTGACGCTCGCAACGACGCCGCGCGAAGATCCGCGCGTTTACGACATGCTGGTAAAAGGCGACAGCTTGGGCGTTTTCCAGGTCGAGAGCCGCGCGCAGATGAATATGCTGCCTCGCCTGAAACCGCGCCGCTTCTACGATCTCGTGATCGAGGTTGCGATTGTGCGGCCAGGACCGATCCAGGGTGACATGGTGCATCCTTACCTCAAGCGCAGGCGTGGCGACGAACCGGTGATCATTCCCAAGCCATCGCCCGCCCACGGCCCGCCAGACGAACTGTCCTCGATTCTCCAGCGAACATTGGGTGTGCCGATCTTTCAGGAACAGGCGATGAAGATCGCACTGGATGCGGCGAAGTTCTCCAGCATCGAGGCCAATCAGCTGCGCAAGGCCATGGCGACCTTCCGTAGCCGTGGCATGGTCGATGAATTGCAGGACAAGATGGTCGGGCGAATGATCGATCGCGGCTACGATCCAGAATTTGCCGAACGCTGCTTCAACCAGATACGGGGCTTCGGGGAATATGGTTTTCCCGAAAGCCACGCGGCCAGTTTTGCGCATCTCGTCTACGTGTCGAGCTGGATGAAATGCCACTACCCGGCAGCGTTTGCCTGCGCGCTCCTCAACTCCCAACCCATGGGCTTCTACGCGCCAGCGCAGATCGTTCGCGATGCGCAGGAGCACGGGGTCGAGGTTCGCGCCGTCGATGTAAACGAGAGCGGGTGGGACAATACGTTGGAAGCCTTGGTCGAAGGTTGCGTGAAACCGCCGATGCGGTTGGGCTTTCGCCAGATCGACGGTTTCAAGGAAAGTTCTGCTGCCCGCCTGATCGCCGCGCGTGACACTGGTGGACCCTATCGCAGCGTGACCGAATTGCAGGAACGGGCGAAGCTCTCTCCCAGCGTCATCGAGAGGCTGGCTGCTGCCGATGCGTTCCGATCAATTGGGCTCGACCGGCGTCAGGCGCTCTGGGATGCGCGTGCACTCAAGCCGCTTGTCGATCTACCGCTGTTTGCCGCCGCCAATGCCCGCGACGAAGGCACAGAACGCGCGCAGCATCTTTTGCCGCAGATGCCTTTGTCGGAGCATGTGGTCGCCGATTACCTGACCACCCGCCTCAGCTTGAAGGCGCACCCGATGCACTTCCTGCGAGGTGGCCTGCGCGAACGCGGGTTCACAGCAAGCGGCGATCTGAGGAGCAAGAACTTCCGTTCAATGGTGAAGATTTCGGGCGTGGTGCTCATCCGCCAGCGACCGGGCAGCGCCAAGGGTGTTTGCTTCATCACGCTGGAGGACGAGACAGGCGTCGTGAACCTCGTGATCTGGCCCGACATGATGGAGCGATACCGGAAGGTCATCATGGGCGCTCGCCTCATGGAAGTGACGGGGAGGCTGGAGATGGATGACGAAGTGCTCCACGTCATCGTTACAAGGATGGAAGATGCTACTTGGCGGCTATCCGAATTGAGCGACGACTTGTTGTCGCCACAGATTTCACGTGCGGACGAAGTCAACCGCCCCTTGCGCACCATGAGCGCTGCCAAGCGTGAAGTCGCGATTGTGCCCAAGGCCGCCAATGCCGATTGCGCACCGCGACAGGTAAGACGGACCCTGCGTGCACCACAGCCATCGCACCCGCGCAATGCCCGCATTCTCCCCAAAAGCCGAGATTTCCATTGATTGGCTGCTAAGCCCTCGCACCTCAGCAACCCATGCCATTTGCGGGTCTAGGCTCCATTAGGATGGTGTCTAAACCGGAATTGCCCGCCTAAAATAGAAGGTACCGTTCCTGACGTAGAGGTAATCGCCCCGGTCGATCTTTTTCACTACGCGGCTCGCCCACTCGTAGCAGTTCTTGTAGCAAATCTCCCAGCCCAACCCCCCTGGCTGAAAGGGTTTTAGCATAAATCGGGGGGTCAAAGTATGAGTGGCGGAGAGGGTGGGATTCGAACCCACGATACGGTTACCCGCATACCGCATTTCGAGTGCGGCGCATTCGACCTCTCTGCCACCTCTCCGCTAAAAAAGGGGCGCTTGGATAACACGGGCCAATGCCGTGCCAGAAGGCCGGGAGCGGCGCAGCTAGCCTAATGAAGCCGCGCTGCCAAGCCCCCACGAAGGGGCGCGATATCGACACCGGGCGGCGGGTACCCATTGTACAGCGCCCTTCGGCAATCTACATTCGGCAAAATGCAGGTCTCGCAGTTCTTTTCACACCAAGCCGGGCGCCAGATCGTGGTGCCCCTTACCCGGCAGGCGCGATTCGGCGTCGGCGATGTGGTGCGCCACAAGATGTTCGATTTCCGCGGCGTGGTGTTCGATATCGACCCCACCTTCGCCAACAGCGAGGAATGGTACGAGGCGATCCCCGAGAATATTCGGCCGGGCCGCGACCAGCCGTTCTACCACCTCTTCGCCGAGAGCGACGATTCGTACTATGTCGCCTATGTCAGCCAGCAAAACCTCGTCGCCGACGGGCCTGCAGGGCCTGTCGATCATCCCAATATTGTCGAGATGTTCGATGAATTCGCCGACGGTCGCTACCCGATGCGCCGTAGCCTGACGCACTGATCTCCCGACGGCGCGTCAGGAGCGGATTTTCCACCCGGATCTGAGCAGGGCGAACGCCGCTAGCGCCAGCACCACATTGAGCCCGAGCAACCCCGCACCGGCGAGCACCACATCGCTGGTGCCGTTGCCGATATCGCTTTGCCCGATGAAGCCGTAGCGGAAGCCCGAAATCACGTAGAAGAACGGGTTGAAGTGGCTGATTGTGTAAAACGGCTCCTGCAACCGGTCGAGTGTGTAGAATGTGCCCGAAAGCAGGCTGAGCGGCGCGACGACGAAGTTGGTCACCGCCGCGTTATGATCGAACTTCTCCGCCCAGATCGACGCCATCAGGCCGAAAAAGCCGAGCATCAGCGCGCCCATCAGGCCAAACCAGACAATCGCCCACGGGTGCGCGACCATCAGCTTGGCATCCGGATAGAGGAAGATCGCAAGGGCCACCGCGCCGCCGACGAGCACACCCCTCGTGACTGCGGCGCCGACGATACCCGCCAGCAACTCGCCATGCGAAAGCGGTGGCATCAGCAGGTCAATGATCGTCCCCTGGATCTTGCCCGACAGGAAACTGAAGCTCGAATTGGCGAAGCTGTTCTGCATCATCGCCATCACGATCAGGCCGGGCGCAAGAAAGCTTTCGAACGGCACGCCGAGGATCTCGCGCCCGCCCCGCCCCAGCGCGACGGAGAAAATCACCAGGAACAGCAACGTCGTGAAGGCGGGAGCCCACACGGTTTGCGTCTGCACCTTGAAGAAGCGTCGCACCTCCTTGCGATAGAGGCTCCACAGCCCGATCCGGTTGATCCCGTGGATGGTCGGCTCGCCCCATGGCGGCAGGCTGTTCGGCACGGCTTGCCGTGTTGCGAGGGGTTGTTCGGCGGCTGACGCTTGATCGCTCATGTCCCGCCGCCTAAGCCGGTCAGCCAAGGGTGGCAACCCGGGCCGCGAATGCCTAAGTACACGGCCAAGGCTACACAGATGGATTTTCGATGAGTTGGACTGAAGAGCGCACCGCGACCCTCAAGCGCATGTGGGAAAGCGGCGCCACTGCGACCGAGATCGCCAAGGAACTGGGCGATGTTTCGCGCAATGCCGTGATCGGCAAGGCGCACCGGCTGGGGCTGAAATCGCGCCCCTCTCCCGTGAAATCGGCGGACAAGAAGAAGGCTGCCCCCAAGGCCAAGCCTGCACCCAAGAAGAAGGCAGCGCCCGCGCCAAGCCCGACGCCGACGCCAGCTCCGGTTGCTGCGAAGCCTGCCGCCCGCCCTGCGCCTGCACCCGCGCAAGGCCCGGCTGCTCCTGCCGCGCCAAGTCAGCCGCAGCAACCCGCATCGAGCACGCCTCGCATCGTGTCGGTCGGCCCCGGCGGGTTCCTGCGACAGGGCCCGGGCGACCAGCAGCCGCCGATCCCGCCTGCACCGCCGCGTCGGCTCGTGCCCGCGAAGCCGGACCCGTCGATCGCTGACAAGACCAGCCTGCTCGATCTGTCGGACAAGGTCTGTCGATGGCCCATGGGCCACCCGGGCGAGCCCGATTTCCACTTCTGCGGCGAAGCGGTGAACCCCGGCTTCCCCTATTGCGTCGAGCATTGCGGCCGGGCCTATCAGGCACAGCTGCCGCGCGGTGCGCGCCGTCCCCCGCCCCCGTTGCCCTATGGCGGCCCGCGGGTACGCTAAGTCAAATCTCAGAAGCCCGCCGATGCGATGTCGGCGGGCTTTTTCATATCCGGAGAAAACCGATGTCCTTCACCCTCTACGATGCCTTCGTGCCCACCACTCGCCAGTTGCTGGGCGCCTTGCCCGGTGTAATCGCCAAGGCAGAGCAGCATGTCGCGGACAGCGATTGCACGGATGACGAATTGCTGGGGGCGCGGCTGGCATAGGATATGTGGACGTTGCCCTG
The DNA here is from genome assembly GCF_964222115.1 of Alteriqipengyuania sp. NCBI lineage: Bacteria > Pseudomonadati > Pseudomonadota > Alphaproteobacteria > Sphingomonadales > Erythrobacteraceae > Alteriqipengyuania > Alteriqipengyuania sp. Next base: position 3,255 of record NZ_CAXQBM010000029.1, on the reverse strand, counting down.
GCATGTACGTTCGTGCTGGGTCCACAGCAGCTATGCGCTCGACCAATTGCGCGGGACCGAGTTCACGCCCGACTTCACGCAGATCCCCGATAGCTGGGATGCGATGCGCGCAATGATCGCGGAGGCGGAAGCGCGCTTGGCTGCTGCCAAACCGGAGGAGCTGAACAATATTGCCTCGCGCAAGATCGACTTCGTGCTGGGCGGGGAAACGCGCTTCACCCTACCGGGCGAACGCTTCCTGCTCGGCTTCAATCTGCCCAATTTCCAGTTTCACACGACGACCTTCTACGACATCCTTCGCATGAAGGGTGTTCCGCTGGGCAAGCGCGATTACATGGGCGATCCGTCGGGCCCGATGTTCCAGGGCTGACGCTCTCCTCGCGGACGGTCCAGCCCTAGCGCTTGCGCGCAAACCAGATCGTGTGGCGGGGGCCCTTGTTGTTGGGCCGTGCACGCACTTCGCGCACTTCCACCTCCAACCCCGCGTCCATCAGGCGCCGGGTAAACTTGTGGTCGGGCGCAGCCGACCAGACCGCGATGAGCCCACCGGGATTGAGCGCTTCCTTCGCCTTGGCGATGCCTGTGCGGGTATAAAGGCGGTTGTTGCTGTCGACCACGATCCCGTCCGGGCCGTTATCGACATCGAGCAGGATCGCATCGAACTTGGCACATGTGCCGTCGTTCGCATCGTCGATCAGCGCGGCAACATCGCACAGGATCACCTCCCCGCGCGGATCGTCGAGACTATCCCCTGTCAGTTCGACGAGCGGCCCCTTCGCCCATTCGAGGATATCGGGGACCAGCTCGGCGACGGTCACGCTCCCACCAGCAGGCAGTTTCGCCAAAGCGGCGCGGTAAGTGAAGCCCATGCCGTAGCCGCCGATCAGGACGCGCGGCTTAGGTGCGGACAGCTCGTCCAGGGTCAGCACCGCGAGCTGTTCTTCGGAGAACTGCATCCGCGTACCCATCAACTCGTCCCGGCCGAGCATAATGATGAAATCGCGCCCGTGGCTGATGAGCGTGAGCGATTCTCCGCCGGGGATCTGCGCAGTGGCGATGGTTTCGCGGGGTAGCATGCGCGCTCCTTAAGCGTGCTCCCCGCCAGACTCCAGCCGTGTTTCCCGCGCCGGGGTCAGGCGCTTTCCAGTTCGGTTTGCGCGTCCCCCCACGCCGGGAAGGGATCGTGCATGTCTTCCCATGCCTCGGGCGTGAAACCGGCTGCATCGACAAGGCATTCGTCGAGAGCCTTTGTGATGCGCGCCTGATCCATGGCGATGCCGATGAAGACCAGTTCCTGTCGCCGATCGCCCCAGGTCTGGTCCCAGTGCTTGACGACGAACTGCTCGAACATGCCATCATCGGGCCAGCGGTTCTTGGGCACCGCAGCCCACCAGCGGCCCATTCGGCTGACGCTCTTTTGATGCCCCGCAATGGCGAGTTCTCCCAGGAAATCGGGCCGCGTCGCGAGCCAGAAGTGGCCCTTCGACCGGATCACCTTGTCCAGATCATTGCCGGTCAGGAAGGCGTAGAACTTTGCCGGATCGAAGGGCGCGCGAGCGCGGTAGACGAAGCTCTCCACGCCATATTCCTCGCTCTCCGGCCGATGGCTGGCGAAATCGTATAACTCCTTGAGCCACAGCGGATGCTCCGCCGATTGCTCTTCGTCATACAGGCCCGTGCCCAGCACGCTGTCGAGGCCGACCTTGCCGTGGTCGGCCTCGATAATGCGGGCCCCGCCATTGAGCGAAGCGACGACCTTCTTGACCATTGCCAGTTGTTCCGCGCTGACATCGCTCGCCTTGTTAACGATAACCACATCGGCAAATTCGATCTGTTCGACCAGCAGGCTCACAAGACTGCGATCATCGCCCTCGCCCGCCGTTTCACCGCGCGCCGACAGCAGATCGCTGCTCGAATAGTCGGCCAGCAGATTCACCGCATCGACCACCGTTACCATCGTATCGATCTGCGAAACATCGCCGAGGCTTTCGCCCGCCTCGTCGCGGAAGGAGAATGTGGCGGCAACCGGCAGCGGCTCCGAAATGCCCGTGCTCTCGATCACCAGATAGTCGAACCGCCCCTCTTCAGCGAGCGTGCGCACTTCCTTCAGCAGATCGTCGCGCAATGTGCAGCAGATGCAGCCATTGGTCATTTCCACCAGCCTTTCTTCCGAACGCGACAGGCTCGCTTCGCCCCCGCGCACGAGATCGGCATCGATATTCACTTCCGACATATCGTTGACGATCACCGCAACGCGCTTGCCCTCCTGATTGGCGAGAATGTGATTGAGCAGGGTTGTCTTTCCCGCGCCGAGGAAGCCGGAAAGGACAGTGACGGGGAGGCGTGCGGGTGCATTCATAGGTCAAAAATCCAAGGCTAGCATGAGATATAATATCATTACTATCTGGATCGATCACTTTCAACCTCTGCCCGGATCGCACCAATGAAAAGGGCCGCGAAGGATTGCTCCCTCGCGGCCCGGTTATCTCGATCCAGCCTGTGCTGGAGGTTCAGAGTGTCAGTCGTCGTCGCGCAGGAAGGCGGGCATGTGCGCCGCACCGTCGCCGCCATTGTCCCCGTCGCCCTTGTCGCGGCGCGGACCCCGGTCGCCACGATCGCGGCGCGGGCCACGATCGCCACGGCCACCGCGACGGTCGCCACGGTCACCGCGCGGCTTGTCGCCACGCGGTTCGCGCGGCGGGCGGGTGTCTTCCAGCTCGTCGCCTTTTTCCTGGTCGACGACGCGCATCGACAGGCGGACCTTGCCGCGCTGGTCGATCTCGAGGACCTTGACCTTAACTTCCTGGCCTTCCGACACGACGTCGGTCGGCTTTTCTACGCGCTCGTTCTTCATTTCGCTGACGTGGACGAGACCGTCCTTGCCGCCCATGAAGTTCACGAATGCGCCGAAGTCGACGATGTTGACGACCTTGCCTTCGTAGATCTTGCCGACTTCGGGTTCCTCGACGATGCCGAGGATCCACTTCTTGGCGGCTTCGATCTGGTCGCTGTCGGACGAGGAGATCTTGATCACGCCTTCGTCGTCGATGTCGACCTTGGCACCGGTTTCGGCGACGATCTCGCGGATCACCTTGCCGCCCGTACCGATCACGTCGCGGATCTTCGACTTGTCGATCTGCATGGTCTCGATACGCGGAGCGTGCTTCGAAACGCCCGTACGTGCCGAACCAAGCGCCTTGGCCATCTCGCCGAGGATGTGCTGGCGACCGGCTTTCGCCTGTTCCAGCGCCTTGG
>NZ_CAXQBM010000028.1:0-3837 GCF_964222115.1 Alteriqipengyuania sp. | reverse complement strand
GCGAAAGCGAAGATCAGCTGGAAACGCTGATGCAGCAGGCAGGTAGCGAGGCGAAGGCCGCTTTCGGTGACGCGACGGTCTATATCGAGAAGTATCTTGGTAATCCGCGCCACATCGAATTCCAGGTCTTCGGCGACGGTGAAGGCACTGCGATCCACCTCGGCGAACGCGACTGCTCGCTCCAGCGCCGCCACCAGAAGGTGATCGAGGAAGCGCCTGCGCCGGGCATGGACGAGGCCACGCGCGAGGAAATCTGCGCCGCGGCGGTTCGCGCCGCCAAGGCGGTGGATTACGAGGGCGCGGGGACGATCGAATTCATCGCCGATGCCAGCGAGGGCCTGCGCGCGGATCGCATCTTCTTCATGGAGATGAACACCCGCCTGCAGGTCGAGCATCCGGTGACCGAGGAGATCACCGGCGTCGATTTGGTCGAGTGGCAGCTGCGCGTGGCGAGTGGGGAAGCGATCCCGCTGAAGCAGGACGAACTGCGGATCGAGGGGTGGGCCATCGAAGCACGGCTGTATGCGGAGGACCCTGCGAAGGGGTTCCTGCCGAGCCCAGGACGCGTGGAGTCCATTCTTTTCGATTATAGAGCGAGATTGGAAACGGCGGTCGAGGAGGGCGACACGGTTTCACCCTTTTATGACCCGATGATCGCGAAGGTGATATGTCACGGAACAGATCGAGATGCTGCGATTGAAGCTCTACTGAGCTGGCTCGATAACAGCTTCATCCTTCCTATCACTACCAACAAGGCGTTCCTCTACGCATGCGTAGACATGCCCGAGTTTAAGGTTGGTGATCTCGATACCGGTCTGATCGAGCGCAATGATGATGAGCTTACTTCAGTCCCATCTCCATCGCAGCGCGTTCTGGATGCCGCAGGCTGGCGGATAAGAGAGCACCAGCTTGCGGGGCATGAGTGGGGTGATCGTGAGTTTGAAAAAGGCCTTTTCGGCTTTCGCCTGAATGCAAAGGCCGAGCCAAGGCATGCAATTTACGCGAGGAACGAGGCTCATCTGGTCGACCTTCAAGCACTTCAAGATGATATCACCAGCGACATTGATGGAGATTCGGTCGTGGTGACCGAGCGGGGGTACTCGCACGTATTTGGTCTTAACCCGCCGCATGGGGCAGGTGCCGCCTCCGCCGCAAATGGCGCAATTCTCGCACCCATGCCGGGCAAGGTCATCGCGGTCGATGTGGCCGAGGGCGATGCAGTAACCGCAGGCCAGCGGCTGATGGTGCTCGAGGCGATGAAGATGGAACACGCGCTCACCGCGCCGTTCGACGGGACCGTGACCGATCTTGCCGCCAGCGAAGGCGGGCAGGTGCAGGTCGAGGCGGTGCTGTGTGTGGTGGAGCCTGCGGAATAGTGCTCAAAACCTCCCCTCCCCATGGGGAGGGGATCGAGGGGTGGGGGATCCGAGCCCATGAATGTGAGCACACCCCTCCCCAACCCCTCCCCTCAAGGGGAGGGGCTTCAACGATTAGGCCATGCCCGCTGGCGGGCCGAGCAGCTTGCGACATTCGGCGGACGGCACCAAGCCGACGACTGACCTCCCGGATCACGGTAGCGCTACCATAAGCGCTTGCACTCCCGCTCCGGCTGCGTCACACCTCCTTTCCATAAGAGGGGGGGATCGACGAATGGCCACCGGAGCAAAGCCGGACAGAATGACACGCGGGCATGCGAAGGTGATCCTCGCATCCTCGCTCGGCACCGTGTTCGAGTGGTACGATTTCTACCTCTACGGCCTGCTCGCCTCGATCATCTCGGTGCAGTTCTTTTCCAATGTGGACGAGACGACCGGCTTCATCTTCGCCCTCGCCGCCTTTGCCGCGGGCTTCGCGGTGCGGCCCTTCGGCGCGATCGTGTTCGGACGGATTGGCGACGTGGTGGGGCGCAAGTACACCTTCCTCGTCACCATGGGCCTGATGGGTGCATCCACCTTCGCGGTCGGCATCCTGCCCTCCTTCGCCGCAATCGGCGTGGCCGCGCCGATCATCCTCGTCGCATTGCGGCTGGTGCAGGGCCTCGCGCTGGGCGGCGAATACGGGGGCGCGGCGACCTACGTGGCGGAGCATGCGCCCGAGGGGAAGCGCGGCTTCTACACCAGTTTCATCCAGACCACCGCCACGCTCGGCCTGTTCGCGGCGTTGCTGGTGGTGATCGGTCTGCGCACCTGGATGGGCGAGGAAGCCTTCGCCGAGTGGGGCTGGCGCCTGCCGTTCCTGCTATCCTCCATCCTGCTGGGCGTCTCGATCTGGATCCGCATGCAGCTGTCCGAAAGCCCCGTTTTCGCCGAGATGAAAAGCAGCGGCACCACCTCCAAGGCACCACTGAGCGAAGCCTTCGGCCAGTGGAAGAACCTGCGGCTGGTGCTCGCGGCCTTGCTGGGCGCGGTCGCGGGGCAGGCAGTGGTCTGGTACACAGGCCAATTCTACGCGCTGTTCTACCTTGAGCGTATCCTGAAGGTCGATGGAGGCTCGGCCAACATCCTGATCGCCATCGCGCTGGCGCTGGCTACGCCGTTCTTCCTGTTCTTCGGCTGGCTGAGCGACCGGGTGGGTCGCAAGCCGGTGATCCTGACCGGGCTGGTGCTGGCCGCGGTCAGCTATTTCCCGCTATTCGGCCTGCTGACCGACGCCGCCAACCCGGCTTTGGCGCAGGCGAGCGAGCGTGCACCCGTGGTTGTCGCCACCGCGCCGCAGGATTGCTCAGTCCAGTTCGACCCGATCGGGAAGACCAGCTTCGACACCACAGGCTGCGACATTGCCAAGTCCACGCTGGCCAAGGCGGGCATTCCCTATACCGATGCGGTGCTGGAGGACTCCCCGGGCCGCGCGCAGGTGCGCATTGGTGAGGATCAGATCGTCGCGGTTGCCCCCGGCACCGGGACCGGGGAACTGACCGCTGCACTGGCGCAGGCAGGCTACCCGGCACAGGCCGATCCGGCTGCGATCAACCGCCCGCTGGTGGTCGCGATCCTGTTTGCGCTCGTCCTGATGGTGACCATGGTCTACGGGCCGATTGCCGCGCTGCTGGTCGAGCTGTTCGAACCGCGCATCCGCTATACCGCGATGAGCTTGCCCTACCACATCGGCAATGGCTGGTTCGGAGGCTTCCTGCCGACCATCGCCTTCGCGATGGTGGCGGCGACGGGCAATATCTACGCAGGCCTGTGGTACCCGGTCAGCATTGCCGCGCTCAGCGTGATTTGCGGCCTGCTGTTCCTGCCCGAAACCTTCCGGCGGCGGATCGATGGGGGAAGCTGAGTCCCCCGCCCCCGGACCCAACCGCACCTAGTCGGGCACGTGATCGTCCGCCACGGGCGGGCCGAACAGCTTGCCGCGCTCCGCGAACAGCACCAGCGCAAGGCATAGCAGCGCGCCGCCGAACAGCGCGAAAGCGAGCGGGCGCGCCGTGCCATCATAGGCAAAGCCGATCCCGGCACCGAGCAGCGATGCGGTGACCATGCGGATGAAGGTCTGCGCGCTTGCCGCTGCACCCGCAGTCTCGCGGAAGGGGTGCATCGCGATCGAGCCGAAGTTCGCGCCGATGAAGCCGAGCAGCATCATATTCGCTGCCATCAGCGGAACGAAGGTCCACAATGTCTCATCGGTCATCGTCGCAACGAACAACTGCAACCCGGCAACGATCAGGAACATGAACAGCCCCGCATGGCTCACCCGGCGGGCACCGAACCGCTCGACGATACGCGAATTGGTCCAGCTGGCAATGGCCATTGCGCCCGCGCAGCAGGCGAAGATCGCCGGGAACCAAGGGCCTGCGCCGAACGCCTCGCCCACAAGCTGCTGGGCCGAATTGATGAA
>NZ_CAXQBM010000027.1:0-9660 GCF_964222115.1 Alteriqipengyuania sp. | reverse complement strand
TCGCCATGATCGAGCCGCCGCGGCTGACGATGCCGGTGACGCGCTTGGCGGTCATCGGGACATAGGGCAGGCGCACGCCGGCGTGGATGGTGAAATAGTCCACGCCCTGTTCGGCCTGTTCGATCAGCGTGTCGCGGAAGATTTCCCAGGTGAGGTCCTCGGCAATGCCGCCGACTTTTTCCAGCGCCTGGTAGATCGGCACGGTGCCGATCGGGACGGGGCTGTTGCGGATGATCCATTCGCGGGTGTCGTGAATGTTGCGGCCGGTGGAGAGGTCCATCACCGTGTCGGCGCCCCAGCGGATCGACCAGACCATCTTGTCGACTTCGTTGGCGACGTCGGATGCGACGGCGGAATTGCCGATATTGGCGTTGATCTTGACCAGGAAGTTGCGCCCGATCGCCATCGGTTCGCTTTCGGGATGGTTGATGTTGCTGGGGATGATCGCACGGCCCCGCGCCACCTCGTCGCGGACGAATTCGGGGGTGATGAAGTCGGGAATTTCCGCGCCCCAGCTCTGCCCGTCGCGGTCCTGCGCGATCTGCTCGCGGCCCAGATTTTCGCGCTCTGCGACATATTCCATCTCGGGGGTGATGATACCGCGCCGCGCATAGTGCATCTGGCTGACGTTCTGGCCGGCCTTGGCCCGAAGAGGCCGCTTCACGACGTTGGGGAACTGCGGAACGCCGCCCGAACGGTCCGGCCCGAGCTGGCCGTTATCCTCCGGCTTCACTTCTCGCGCGTCGTATTCCTCGACATCGCCCCGTGCGAGGATCCAGTCGCGACGCAGCGCAGGCAGCCCCGCGTTGATGTCGATGGCCGCCATCGGATCGGTATAGGGGCCGGAAGTATCGTAGACGCGCAAGCTGGGCTCGCCGCCTTCGAGGTCGATCTCGCGCATCGCGACCCGCACGCCGCTGCCCGTTCGCGCGGCGACATGCACCTTGCGGCTGCCACGGATGGGCCCGGTGGTGACGCCAATCTCTACGGGGGAATTCAGGTCGGCCATGCGCATACGCTCCATATCTACGGAGCGAGGGCGGACTTCGCGTTTCGAGCCGCTCCCTCCCTCCGCCCGTATTACCGGGATCAGGTTCGACGGGTCGCGGCCTATTCCGCTCTCAACCTGCGATTGCGCGACAGGCTCCCCGGGGATGGCGCATGTGTAGAGCCATATGCGCGCTTGCGAAAGAGCCTGCGCGAAATTGGCTTCATCGCCACTTGTGAGAGCGCACCAACCGCACATTGACAGGCACATGCGCGGCCCACCACTATCGCCGCACGCAATCTAGGGGGAAGGACTTGAACAAGCCTATTATCGCGATCACCGCACTGGTGCTGATCGCCGGATGTAACGAGGCGGCGGAAGCAACCACCGAAACCGACACTTCTGTGCCCAGCGATGCGACTGCAATGGAAGCGGAAACGACCTCGGTGTCGGACGCCGCATATCAGGCAGACGAAGCGCCGCAGACGGCAGCCTCCGAGCGTGTCACGGTTTCCGGCACGGTGGACAGCCTGGTCCTCGAAGTCGATCCGCCTATCGTCATGCTGACGAGCGACGATGGCACGCAATATATCGCCGGTGTCGCGCCGTCCGCATCCGACAGCGTGGCAGAAGGGACGAAAGGTGTCGGGTCGCAAGTCTCGCTGGATTGCAAGCCCATGCCGGAGCCGGAAGGCGCAGAACCGGGCTATACCTGGCTGGAGGATTGCAAGCTCGCGGGCTGAATCCGAGCGACATTGCCCCACCTATAACCCGATCGCATCCAGCAGCGTCTCGTACCAGTTGCCGGTCGCATAATCGCGGAAATACATGGTGTTCTGGTAGCCCCACACGCAGCCGTCGATGTCGGCCGCCTTGAAGGCGTCGGTTACCGCCTTGTAGTACGCAGCGCGCTGATCGAGCGGGACGCCCTCGTACACGCCGTATTCGCCAAGGAAGAGCGGGCGGCCGGTACGCGTCATGTAGTCGCGCGCCTTTTGCACGTCGGCGGCAAGCTGGCTCGCGTCGGCGGCGCTGCCATAGGTTACGCCCGTCGGCTGGACCGGGTTGATCCACGGCGCACCCTGATGGGTGAAGTTGAACGGGTCGTAATAGTGGAAGGTCGTGATGAGGTAGGCATCGCTTTCGACATCGAACGTCGCGAGCGAGTTGATCCCGCTATAGGACTGTCCGCCGACCACCACCGGGCGGGTCGGGTTGGTAAGGCGGATTTGCGCCAGCGCATCCGTGTAGAGCGCAGGCAGCTGCGTGTTGGTGAGGTTGCTGCCGTAAGGCTCGTTCATCAGTTCGAACCAGACTTCGCCATCCTTGCCCGCGAACCGCTCTGCCACCTGCTTCCATAACGCCACGAAGCGATCGTGCTCCGCAGCAGGATCGGCCATCAGTTCATCGTAATTGTGGTTGTCGAGGATCACCCTGAGCCCCGCAGCGCGCGCCTGGTCGACAATATGCTCGGCCCGGTCGAGGAAGGCCGCATCGATCGTATAGGGTGCGGTCAGCTGCTGGTGCCCGGCGAAGCGCGCGGGCAAGCGCACGGTCTCGAAGCCCTTGGCCGCGATGTCCACGATATCGCTGTCGCGCAGGGCAGGGCCCCAGTCGCCCTCGTTCGGGGCCTCCAGATAATTGGACAGGTTGACGCAAGCGCCCAGCCGCGCGTCGGCCTGCGTCAGCGCCGATGGAGTCGGGGTCGGTGTTGGAGACGGGGTGGGAGCAGGCGTTGGCGCGGCCACCGGCGTCGGCGTCGGCGTCGGGCTGCCACCGCCCCCACCACAACCTGCCAGCGAAAGTGCGACTGCTGTGCACAGCACCCAGCCCAACGGCATTTCTCTCACGGTCTTGCGCCGCATAACTGCTCTCCCAAGCTGTTGTATGATAGCGCTACCACGATTCCGGCAGGCTGCCAATTCGACGCGGTTGTTGACGCAAACGCCATGCGACCGCACGCTGCACACATCATGACCGATCCGGCAATCAGCCCCCTCCCCGAAGCCACGATCACTGTTCACCGGTTCGGGCTGGAGCGCGAGCCCGTGGTGCAGATCGACAATTTCAGCGGGCAGGCTCCAGACCTGCTTGCAAAGGGACGGCAGGCCGATTTCGGCCCCGCAGGCGCGTTCTACCCCGGGCGTCGTGCGCCCGCGCAGCCCGACTACCTCGCGCGCCGCAACAATCTGATGGCAGAGGTGATGCGTCGGGTGTTCGGGTTCCACGAATCGCTGCGCTGCGAAGCCGCGTCCTTCTCGCTCGTGACGCTGGCCGAGGATGCGCTGTCACCGCCGCAATGCATCCCGCATTACGACGATACCGGGGCCGGGATCATCGCCGTGATGCACTACCTGCTCGGCCCGGAAAGTGGCGGGACCGCCTTCTATCGCCATCGCCGCACCGGGTTCGAAACGGTGTCGCCCGAGCGCGAGCGCGGATACCACGCGGCACTGGAGGAAGACGATCGCCAGTTCGGCGCACCATCTTGCGGGTATTACTACGGCGACAGCGATCGGTACGAGATGATCGGGGAGGTTGCCGCCGCGCCCGACCGGATGATCCTGTACCGGGGCCGACTGCTGCATTCGGGTGTCATTCCCGATCCCGGCAAGCTGTCGGACGATCCAGCGCAAGGACGCCTGACGATCAACATGTTCCTTGAAGGGCGCTAGCTTTATCGGGTGCCGCGCCGCAGGCAGGTCGGGTCAGAACGTATCGAGCCGCGACAGCGCAACGAAGATCATGCCCGCGCCGAGGATGGCAGATATGCCCGCCCAAACCTCGCTCGCGCTGGCAATCATCCACTTGCCGAGGGTGACGAAACGTTCACCCGCAGCAAGGAACAGGATGCCTTCCACCGTCAGCAATCCGCCCAGCACGGCCACGGCGACGAACAGCCAGTCATCGGCCCGCCATGGCGTGACAAGATAGATCGTGGCGCCAAGCGCGAGAGTAAAGATTCCCGCAATGTATCGCATCCCCGGCGACTGCTCCAGATCGTGCATCATGCCCTTCCATGTCCCCGGCATGCGCAATTCACCCATCGCGGCAGCGAAGGCATAAACGCCCAGGAACAGGACTATCCATGCAGGCAGGGTTTCGGCTGTGGCCATGGTGTGATGCGTGCTCCTAAAATAAACCAATCGGCGACCGCGACGGGCCAGGATCGCCGATATGCGATCATCCGGCCGGGCACGCACGCCTCCCCAAATCCGGTTTCTCCAGCCGGATGGGCGGGGGTCCCATGCGGCGAGATCAAAGCGCGCGTGCCGGACTTTCCGGCGATCGCTACGCCCTATTCCCCCATACCATCACTCAAAGATGAGAGTGTGACACGCGGTAAGAAATCGACGTTTAACAATCATTTCATGCCGGATCGCGGCGGCCCGTGCAAGCACGCCCCGGGGGCCACGCGCGAGCGCGCCCCGAAATGCTACAAATAGGTTACTACTCGATAACGCGCGCTTTTACGGGGAATCAGCCGCCGCCGTTCGCGATCCACCGGTCGATCTTTTCCTCCAGCACCGGGAGCGGCAGGCCGCCTGTGTTCAGCACCTGTGCGTGGAAATCCTTGATGTCGAAAGCATCGCCCAGCTGCGTTTCGGCCCGCTCACGCAGTTCCTGGATCTTCAGAGCCCCGATCTTGTAGGCGAGCGCCTGACTGGGGATCGCAATATAGCGTTCCACCTCGGCCACGACTTCAGTGCGTGTCATGCCCGAATTTTCCAGCATGAAGTCGATCGCCTGGTCGCGCGTCCACCCCTTGGAATGCAGCCCCGTGTCCACCACCAGCCGCATCGCGCGCAGCTGTTCGTCCTGCAGGGTGCCGTAACGCGCCCACGGGTCGTCGTAAAAGCCCATCTCGTAACCGAGCGTTTCGGAATAGAGCGCCCAGCCTTCCACATAGGCGGTCGTGCCACCGAAGCGCATGAAGGCAGGCAGGTCCTCGTTCTCCTGCGCCAGGCTGATCTGGAAATGGTGCCCCGGGGCGCCTTCGTGCAGGTACAGCGTCACGTTGCCCGTCGTCAGGCGGCTGGGCAGGTCGTAGGCATTGAAGAAGAAGGTGCCGGGGCGCGAACCGTCCGGCGTGCCCGACTGGTACGATCCGCCTGCACTGAACTGCTCGATCGAAGGATCGTAGGGCTTGATGACCAGCTCGGTCTTGGGGACGAGCGAGAAGTAGTCACCGATCTTTTCGTCCACCTCTTCGCCGATATCGTAATAGGACTGGGTCAGCGCCTCGCGGCTTTCCGGCTTGAACTGCGGATCGGTGCGCACGTAATCGAAAAATTCGTTGAGGCTGCCTTCGAAGCCGACTTCCGCCTTCAATGTTTCCAGATCGCCCTTGATCCGCGCCACCTCAGACAGGCCGAGTTCGTGGATGGTGTCGGCGTCCAGAGGCAGCGTGGTCGTGCTCTCTATCATTTGGGCATAAAGCGCCGCGCCGCCCTTCATCTGCGAAAGGCCCACCTCTTCGCGCGCGACCGCCAGGTATTCGTCGCGCAGGAAATTGCGCAGGCGTTCGTGCGCTGCATAAAGCTCCCGCGTCTTCGCCTCGTATGCGGCAGTCAATCGCGCCTTGTCCGCGTCGGAGAAATCCTCCGGGAACATGCCGACAGGCCCCATGAACTGCGATTCCTCGATCGGGATCGCCAACTGGGTGTCGAGCTGCGCAATCACGTTGCCGATCGTCAGCTTGGTCTCGACCACCCCGCTTTCCATCCCGTCGCGGAACTTCGCGATCGAGCGGTCCGTGATGGCGATATAATCGTCGTGACGGCTGAGGTTGTCCTCGTAATTGGCAACCGTCTTGAACGGCGCGGCGCCCGTGCCGCTGGCGAAATTGGGGTAGAACGTATGCAATCCGCTGAAGTGGTTGAGTGGGCGCACCTCCGTCAGCGCGCGGATTTCAGGCGTACTGCCCTTCAGCGATTGCTCCTGGTTGTAGAGAAACACATCGTAGGCGAGCTGATCCGTGGCGGAGAGCTTGCTGCGATCGATCTGTTCGAGCAGCGCGACGTTGAGCTGCGTGTCGCGCAGCGAGGCGTAGAAAGATGAATCGGTCAGGAAATCGCCCAGCCGGTCCGCATTGCTATCGTCGCCGCGGAACAGCCGGCCGAGCGGATTGAGTTCCAGGCTGCGCTTGTCGGAATCGGCAAACAGCGCGAACAGCTTGTCATGTTCGGACTGCTCGGGCTCGTCGGCCTTGGCCTGGAGATCAATATCTGCTGCCGGGGCGGCAGCGGTCTGCGCCTGTGCAACGCCCGGCACGGCGAGAAGGGCAAGCGTGGCGGCTCCGGCAAGCAGGTGGCGAGTCGTCATTCGGTATTCTCCCCCAAGGAATTCTTCGCGCACGAGCCTAGGCGCGCTGGCCTGATCCACCAAGTTCCTTCGACCAGCGGCCCGCGCTAGTCGACCGGCGGCGTCAGTCGAGCCCGCGCGATCGCATCCCGGCCCGGCGCATTTCCAGTCGATACGACGCAAGCGGAACACGGCCCACCGGTTGCCGTTGCCCTTGCGAGATGTATGAGTCCCCGCACACTGACTAACGAGAGGATTTCGATGACCCGCAAGCTTCTAGCCGCCGCCACCCTCCTTGCCGGAGTTTCGATCACTGCCACGGCGCATGCGCGCCCGATGACGCCCGAGGATGTGGCCAAGCTGGAAAGCGTTGGTGCGGTCGCGGTGTCGCCCGATGGCACGCGCGTCGCCTACACCACGTCGAGCCTGCCCGACGTGACCGAGGGCGAGGCGAACGGCAGCTTCTCGCAGCAGCTGAAGATGGCCTACGGGCCGGACAACGCGCGCGATTTCCTGCCCGACGACATGTCCGTTTCGGGTGTCCAGTTCTCCCCCGACGGGCGCATGGTCAGCTTCCTGTGGACCAAGGAAGACGAGGATCGCGCCGTCTGGGGCATCCCGGTCGATGGTGGTGCCCAGGTCAAGCTGGCGGCGGTGAAGGATACCGGGGTTCGCAGCTATGCATGGGCACCCGACGGGAGCACCATCTACCTGCTGGCGAGCGCCGCGCCGGACAAGGATCGCAAGGCCGAAGCCAAGAAGGGTTTCAATGCGATTGTTTATGAAGAAGAAGCACAGCTCAACCGACTGTTCTCGGCACAGGCGGGCGGCGAAGAGATCGATGCGGAGCCCAAGGCGATCACGATCCCGGGCTACGTCACCAGCTTCGACCTCACGCCCGATAACCGCTATGGCGTGATCCAGAGCCAGCCGACCCCGCAGATCGACGACACCTATACCTCCAGCCGGGTCAACATCCTCGACCTGGCGAACGGCAAGGTCGTGCGCGAGGTAGAGACACCGGGCAAGCTCGGCGATGTCGAAATCTCGCCCGACGGTACGCAGCTGTCGATGGTGGCCGGGATCGATGTCAACGACCCGGCAGCCACCACGCTGCACCTGGTCGATGTGGCAAGCGGTTCGTTCCGCGCGCTGAACCAGGGCGCAGCGGAAGCGACGGGCGACACCGAATGGATGACCGACGGACGGCTCGCGGCGATTATCGACAAGGGCGCGGACACGATCCTGCGCATCTACAATGCCGATGGCAGCATGGCGCAGGAGGTCGATCCGGGCGAGCTGATCCTGACCAGCCTGGAAAATGGTGGCAGCGATCGCATGTTCGTGCGGGCCGATAGCCCCCGGCACCCCTCCGAACTGTTCGCTTTCGATGGCGCCAGCTTCACCCGCTGGACCAGCCACAACCCCTGGCTTGCCGAAATCGATTTCGGCAAGCAGCGCGCCTACACCTATACCGCGCGCGACGGTCAGCAGGTCGAAGGCGTGCTGATCGAACCGGTCGGCGGCGCTCCGCGCGGCGGCGCCCCGCTCATCATGAATGTCCACGGTGGGCCAGAGGCGCACGATTCGAACGGTTGGCAGACCGCCTACAGCAAGCCGGGACAGGTCGCGGCAGGACAGGGCTATGCCGTGTTCCTGCCCAATTATCGAGGATCGACCGGTTATGGCACCGCCTTTTCCAAGGCCCACCAGAACGATTACGCGGGCAAGGAATTCAACGATATCGTCGATGCCAAGCGCGCGCTGGTGGAAGAAGGCATCGCCGATCCCGATCGCACCGGCATCACTGGCGGCAGCTACGGCGGCTACGCCAGTGCATGGGCCGCGACCGCGCTGAGCGAGGAATACGCCGCGGCGGTGATGTTCGTCGGCATTTCCAACCAGATCAGCAAGTTCGGCACCACCGACATCCCGATGGAGATGTACAACGTGCACGCGCGCAAATGGCCGTGGGAAGACTGGCAGGGCATGCTGGAGGTCTCGCCGATCTACCATGTCGACAAGGCCGAAACGCCGATCCTCATCATGCATGGCGCAGAGGACACGCGCGTCGCGCCCAGCCAGAGCTACGAGCTGTATCGCAACATCAAGGTGCGCAAGCCCGATACGCCGGTGCGCCTCGTGCTCTACCCCGGCGAAGGCCACGGCAACAGCCGCGCGGCATCGCGCTACGACTATAACCTGCGCATGATGGAATGGTTCGATACCTACCTGAAGACGGGCGACCGCGATGCAGCACTGCCCGGCCCGCGGCCGGATCTGCAGATCGACGGTGACAGCGACGACTGAACCGACACTACGGTTTCCGAAGAGGGCGCGGGGAGCAATTCCCGCGCCCTTTTTCCTGCGCAATGGGCGTTAGGATAGCTGACTTTCCGTTTTGGAAAGTTTTCACTTGCCGAATCGGAAAGTGAAGCGTATCGCTTTCCATATTGGAAAGTGACGAGGCTTACATGGACAACTACGAGGCACAATCGGCGCTCGATGCCGTAAGGGATACCGACCGGCTCATGGCCGAACGGATGAAATGGCCGCTCTGGCGCCATGCGATCGTCGGGGTGATGATGGCCGCTTTGCTGCTGGGGATTGTACTCCCCTTCGATTGGCAGATTCCAATTTCGGGGCTGGTTCTGCTGATGGTCTTCCTGGTTATTCGCGATGACAAGAAACGGCACGGGATGTTCGTGAGCGGGTACCAGAAGGGGCGGACCGGCTGGGTTCTGGCGATCCAGTTCGCGCTTTTCGTCGCAGCGCTGCTGACGACCAACACCTGGGTCGACCAGCCGCTGCAAAGCCCCTTGTTCTGGGGTATCGAAGCCATCCTTCTGGTTGGCAGCACCGCACTCAGCGTGTTGTGGCAAAAGGTTTATCAGGCGGACCTCAAGGCAGGTCGCGCATGAGCAATGCAATCGACACGGTGCTACATGCCCCGGTCCGCCTGCAGATCGCAGCAATGCTCGCCAGGGCTGACGAGTTGGAGTTCGCCACCATGAGGGAAGTTACGGCGGTCAGCGATAGCGTGTTGTCCAAACACCTTACCGCTCTGGCAGAAGCAGGCTACGTCAAGATCGTGAAGGCCCCGCGCGACGGGCGGCAGCGGACCTGGGCGTCGTTTACGCCCAAGGGACGAAAAGCTTTCGCAGCACACATGCGGGCGATTTCCGAAATGGTCGCCGCATCCGAAAAAGCCATCGCTGCCGAATGAGGCTCCCTAGAACGTGTAGCCCAGCCCGGCACCCGCCAGCCACTGGTCGGCGCTGCCGCGCTGGGCCACGAAGGGGGAATCCGCAGCATCGCCGATCATGCGTGAGTAACCGCCGACCGCGAAGATCGCGAGGCCGCCATTG
>NZ_CAXQBM010000026.1:0-9860 GCF_964222115.1 Alteriqipengyuania sp. | reverse complement strand
GCCAAGGGTGCCGCATGGTAGCTATGCATGGACGGGATAACCGCTGAAAGCATCTAAGCGGGAAGCCTCCCTTGAGATTAGGTATCTTCGAACCGTGCTAGACCAGCACGTTGATAGGCCGGGTGTGGAAGCGCAGTAATGTGTGGAGCTAACCGGTCCTAATAGTTCTTTGTCGCGCTTGAGGATTCGCACCATCAACGACAGTCCTGCCAGTTCGCTGGTAGCGTCTGCGTCGATCGGAAGGATTTTCCAGCCGGATAGACGCCTCGAATACCAAAACATCGATTATAGCCCGCCGCACGCAAGCTTCATTGCTTCGTGGTCATAGCGCCTGTGACCCACCCGATCCCATCTCGAACTCGGCCGTGAAACCAGGCAGCGCCGATGGTACTAGTGCTCAAGCACTGGAAGAGTAGGTCGCCGCGAGGCATTGCAGCTTGCGGGCAGCGGGAAACAAACCCATTCACAAGTCGAAGGGCTGACCCATCCAGGGCGGCCCTTTTGGCGTCTCTGACGCCTTGGCTGGACCGAACCCGAAGGGTGAGGCAAGGCCGACCGGCCGCCCGAGCTTTTGCGAGGACAGCCGAGGCTGCGGATGCAGCCGCTGGCGCTTGAAGCCAGAAAATAGGTGCCGCGGGATGGAGCAGTCCGGTAGCTCGTCAGGCTCATAACCTGAAGGTCGTTGGTTCAAATCCAACTCCCGCAACCACCGTTCTCCGATTGATCGACCGCCACGGCCTTGCCGCAGGCGGTTTTTTTACGTCTTCTGCGGGCGCAGTTTGGCGATTGCGGGGCGTGTGTAAGTCCATGCCTATGCCCCCGGAGCCGGCCAACCTGCCGGTCCTGCGTGGCCAAGGCGCGTTATCGCACTTGCCACGCAATCTTCAGGTGAGTTGGGCCGAGAGTTCGCGCCATTCGCGCTCGTTTGGCTCGCGGCGTTCGTTCGCGATGTAGAACAGCGTATCGCCGCCTTCGATCATTCGATCGCCGACACAATTGAGATCGAGATGCCTGCCGCCCTGTTCGCTAATCTCGATCAGGGTGATGCGGTGCGAGCGTTTCAAGGCAACCAGTGCGTCGAGATAGGCGATCGGCGGCGTGCCCGTCGGCACCTGCAGAGAAAATGCCGTACTCTCCGTGCGGGAGGAGAACATCAGGTTCGCCAGGCGTGAAGAGCCCGGATCGTGGGCAGCGCGCACCATCATGTCGACCGAGATCGAGGAAAACACCTCGATATTGTCGATCTGGTGTTCGATCAATCGTGCCGTGTCCTCGTTCTCGAGATGCGCGACAATGTGCACGTCGGGCGCCGCGGCGCGCGCAGCAAGCGTGGCCGCAAGCGTATCGTCGTCATTTGCGCCGCGGATCAGGATCGATTGAGCACCGGCCGCACCTGTGCGGGCGAAATTGTCGAGATCCGACAATCTCTCACTGAACACGAAATCGATCGATTCCGGCATCGGATTTTCCTCCACTGCCGCAGCCATCAGGACCGGACGCACATCGTAGGTGCGTTCTTCCAGCAGGGTTTCGATCAGGCGCATCGTCGTGCGCTCCTGCCAGCCGACCACCACGATGTGATCCCGGCGGCTCGCGTAATTGCCCTTGCCGTCCAAACCTCGCCTCCATTGGTTGCCGATATCGCTCACCGCCTTGCCGAGCACCGCGGTGAACAGTGCGATCGCACCGGGCAGGATGATAATCGCGGCCGCCGTACGCCCCGCCTCGGTCTGGGGGCTGAGATCGCCGTAACCGACCGTGGTGGCAGTGGTGGTGTAGTAATAGAAATAGACCCACAGATCGCTGATCAGCTCTGTCTCGCCGGTGGCTGCGAGCACGATGTACGATATCACCGCGTGCAGCGCGATCACGGCGATCAGCACGCTCCAGCGCAGCATAGCGATGGCGTAATAGATCCGCTGCCAGGTTCGCCGCATCACCCCCATGAACCATGGCATAGCGATGGGGACGTGCATTTCTCAAGGGCTTTGCAGCGCAAATTTGGGAACGGGCAGGCTTGCGAAAGGTTCTCAACCCACGCACCGGAAAGGAACCTTGTGACCGATAAGACGCGCACATTCCGCGATATTCCGGTCGGTATCGAGAGCGAAGGTGAACGCGTCGAATTCGATTCGATGGGCGAAGTCCGGGTCCCGGCCGACCGCTACTGGGGCGCGCAAACCGCGCGCTCGCTCAAGCACTTTGCGATCGGTGAGGAGCGAATGCCGATCGAACTGTGCCGCGCGTACGGATACATCAAGAAGGCTGCTGCGCTGGTGAATACACGTGCGGGCCTTCTGGAAGAGGATAAGAGCGCAGCAATCGCATTCGCGTGCGACGAACTCGTTGCAGGCGAGCTTGACGACCATTTCCCGCTGCTGGTGTGGCAGACGGGATCGGGCACCCAGACCAACATGAATGTCAACGAGGTGATTGCCAACCGGGCGATCCAGCTGCTGGGCGGCGAGCTGGGTTCGCAAAAGCCCGTCGCCCCCAATGACGATGTCAACAAAAGCCAGTCGTCGAACGACAGCGTTCCCACCGCGATGCATCTGGCCGCCATCGGCGCGCTCGATGCGCGGCTATTGCCCGAGCTTGAGAGCCTGGCCGGTGCGATCGAGCACAAGGCATCGGGCTGGATGGATGTGGTCAAGATCGGCCGCACGCATCTGCAGGACGCGGTGCCGCTATCGGTCGGGCAGGAGTGGAGTGCGTGGGCGGAAGCGCTGCGCAAGGCCATCGGCGACCTGCACCATGCCCGTGATGGCCTGCTCGATATCGCGCTGGGCGGAACGGCTGTCGGGACCGGTCTCAATGCGCCCGCCGGTTTTGCCGAGGATGTGGCGGCCGAAATCGCACGTCAGACCCGCTTGCCGGTGCGAACCGCGCCCAACAAGTTCTACGCGCAGGCGACGCTAGACCCGATCCTGCGTTTCTCTGCCAGCCTGCGCGGGCTGGCGGTGGCGCTGATCAAGATCGCGGAAGACCTGCGCTGGCTGGCGAGCGGACCGCGTTGCGGGATCGGCGAGCTGAAACTGCCCGAGAACGAGCCGGGCTCCTCGATCATGCCGGGCAAGGTCAACCCGACCCAAAGCGAGGCGCTGCTGATGGTCGCGATGCAGGTCATCGGGCACGACACCGCCAATGCCATGGCTGGCAGCTGGGGTAATCTCCAGCTCAATGCGATGCGCCCGGTCGTCGCCGCCAACGTGCTCACTTCGATTCGCCTGCTGGCCGACGCATGCGCAAGTTTCCGCACCAATGCGGTAGAAGGGACCGAGCTCGATCGGAACCGGATTGCCCACCTGCTGGAGGAATCGCTGATGCTGGTGACGGCGCTGGTGCCCGAAATCGGCTATATCGAAGCCGCGCATATTGCAGAGGCTGCCGCAGCCAAGGGCACGACCTTGCGCGAAGAGGCGGTCGCGAGCGGCAAGATCAGCGCCGACGAGTATGACCGGATCGTGCAGCCTCGCACGATGATTGGCGAGGGGTTCGCCGGCGCCTGACCGGCAATCCTTGCCGAATCGGCAATTGACTTGGACGCACCGGGCACGCCAAGCCCGTGGTGCACCGCAATATAATCGAAACAGCACAAGGAAAACGGGATGGGGATGCGCGAACTGGCAGGTCTGAAGGTCGCGGACGCACTGGCCGACTTCGTCGAGCAACAGGTTTTGCCGGGGCTCGACATTGGGCCGGAGGATTTCTGGAACGGTGCTGCAGCGATCTTTCAGCAGTTCGTGCCTATCAATCGCAACCTGTTGCAGAAGCGCGAAGCCCTGCAGGCCAAGATCGATGAATGGCATCGTGAGAATCCGGCCCCTGTCGACCAGCAGGCCTATACCGAGTTCCTCACCGGGCTTGGCTACCTCGTCCCCGAACCCGCTGCGTTTTCGGTCGAGCCGCGCAATGTCGACCCGGAACTGGCGCAGATCGCCGGACCGCAGCTGGTCGTTCCCGTGCTCAACGCGCGCTTCCTGCTCAACGCAGCCAATGCGCGCTGGGGCAGCCTGTACGACGCGCTTTACGGCACCGATGCCATTCCCGGCAATCCGCAACCCGGCGGCTACGACGAGACACGCGGCGCGCAGGTGATCGACTGGGGTCGCCAGTTCCTCGACCGTGCCGTGCCGCTGGAAGACCAGCTCTGGCGCAACTGGGATGGCAGCCAGCCGAACCTCAAGGATGGTGCGCAGATTGTTGGCAAACGCGGCGATAACTGGCTGATCCGCCATCATGGCCTGCATATCGAAATCGTGATCGATCCCGCACATCCCGTCGGCAAGACCGACAAGGCCGGCGTGGCGGACATCATCCTGGAAGCCGCGCTTTCGACCATCTGCGATTTCGAAGATTCGGTCGCGGCGGTCGATGCAGAGGACAAGGTGCTGGGCTATTCCAACTGGCTCGGTTTGATGAAAGGCGATTTGGAAGAGACCTTTGCCAAGGGTGGCGAGACGATGACCCGCCGCCTCAACCCTGATCGGCAATATGTCGATCTGGAGGGCGAGGCGTTCACCCTCCCGGGGCGCAGCCTGCTGCTGGCGCGCAATGTTGGCCACCTGATGACCACGCCCGCGGTGATCCTGCCCGATGGCAACGAGGCGCCCGAAGGCATCCTCGATGCGATCATTACAGCGACCATCGCTTGGCATGACCTCAAGCGCACCGGCTCGCTCAGCAATAGCCGCGAAGGCTCGATCTATCTCGTGAAGCCCAAGATGCACGGGCCGGAGGAATGCAAGTTCACCAACGACCTGTTCGATGCGGTGGAGGATATGCTCGGGCTCGCCAGGCATACGATCAAGGTCGGCGTGATGGACGAGGAACGGCGCACGTCGGCCAATCTCGCGGCGTGTATCCACGCGGTGAAAGACCGGATCATGTTTATCAACACCGGCTTCCTCGATCGCACCGGTGACGAGATCCACACCTCGATGCGCGGCGGCGCTATGCTGCGCAAGGGCGCGATGAAGGCAACGCCGTGGATCGCGGCGTATGAGGATCGCAACGTCCAGGTCGGTCTCGCCTGCGGTCTCTCGGGCAAGGCGCAGATCGGCAAGGGCATGTGGGCCATGCCAGACCGGATGGCGGACATGCTGGCCGAGAAGATCGGCCATCCCATGTCGGCTGCGAACACCGCGTGGGTGCCATCCCCCACGGCGGCGACGCTCCACGCCACGCATTACCATCTGGTCGATGTGTTTGCGCGGCAGGAAGAGCGTGCGGAGGAGGGCATTGCACCACTTTCCGACCTGCTGACGATCCCGCTGTCCGATGGCACCAACTGGCCTGCCGAGGAAATCCGCGCCGAGCTGGAAAACAACGCGCAAGGCATCCTCGGTTATGTCGTGCGCTGGGTCGACCAGGGTGTCGGCTGCTCCAAGGTGCCCGACATCAACGATATCGGCCTGATGGAAGATCGCGCGACGCTGCGCATTTCCAGCCAGCATATCGCCAACTGGCTGGAGCACGGGGTGGTCAGCCCGCAGGAAGTCGATGATGTGCTGCTCGAGATGGCGGCCAAGGTCGATGCACAGAATGCGACCGATCCGGCATACCGACCGATGGCCCACGATCCTGCGAAAAGCATGGCCTTCCAGGCCGCGCGCGCGCTGATCTTCGAAGGGAGCGAACAGCCCAGCGGCTATACCGAGCCGCTCCTGCACGCCTACCGCCAGAAGGTGAAGGCGGGGGGCTAGCTCAAGCGGAGCAGCTTGCGCCGCCGAGTACGCAAAAGCGCGCGCAGTGCGGGTGGTTCAGCTTCACTGAGACATTCGCGTCGGCCAGCGTTTCGCCGAAGTCGAATTCCCCGTCATAGGGGATCAGCGTGCAAGCGACGACGCGCGGAGCGGACTCGCCCTTGCGGTGGACCACCATGCGGCCGGTGGCGCACATGATGTCTGCCGGCGATTTGCCGAGGATGTCCCAGCAGGCTGATGTAATTTCGGCAACATCCTTGCTCTCGTCCATCTCCGGGAAGAGCACGCAACGCGCGGGATCAAGTGTGTCGATGGCGATGCTTTCGCTCGCGAACAGCGTGGCATAGCCCTCGCGCGCCGCGACCATGCCTTCGCCGGGCAGCAGACGGCCCGCGACCGCGATGGAAAAACCATTGTCGGACAGCCATTTGAGTCCGCCAATTGCCGCGTCCCAGCTGTTCTTGCCGCGCTCTCCTTCGTGCACGTTCTTCGTATAGTGATCGAGGCTCACGCGAATCGTGAGCTTGTCAGCATAAGCTTCTCGCAAAGCGAGCAATTGCCCTTGATGGCGCCGCATCGGCGTCATCGCATTGGACAACACCAGCACTTCGAACCCGCGCGAGAGCGCATCTTCCAGCATCGCCATGAAATGCGGGTTCATGAAAGGCTCGCCGCCGGTGAAGCCGATTTCGCGCGTGGTCCAGCCATCGCGCTCGATCTCGTCGAAATAGCGCGCTGCGTGTTCGGCGGTGAGGTAAACCAGCGCGTCGTTGGTCGGGCTGCTTTCGATGTAGCAGGTGGCACAGGCGAGGTTGCACAGCGTCCCGGTGCACAGCCACAGGGTCTCCAGTTCCAGCAATGGGACCTCGGCGCGCGGCGATCCGTCTGCGGTCGTATCGGGATCGGTGAACTTGCCTTCGGGCAGTGTTGCCGCATCGACCGCAAAGGGAGAGGGTCCCTGTGGCGCGTTTCGGCTCTTGGAACGCGACGTCATCAGAACGGGCGCATCCGGCGAAACCAAGCACGCGTCTTCGCGTAACCGGTGGGGACCTTGCCAAACACGGTTCCCTCCCAGGCACTGAATGCGGCTGCTTTCGTAATTTCGCTGCGGGTCGGGTAGGCGATGACCGCGCTACCCAGTGCAAACGTGCTCGCCTTGCCGGTGATCAACTGGGTGTAGGGCAGCAGCAGCTCGCCCGCATTTTTGCCGACGATGCTGGCACCCACCACTTTCTTTCCGGCCGTCATCACCTTGATGTGGCCGCGCGTATCGCCCTCCGCAATGGCACGCTCATTATGATCGAAGCCTTCGCGAATCACGGTCAGCCTGTCGCCGAATTCCTCGCGCGCCTGTGCTTCGGTCATGCCGATCTGCGCGACTTCCGGGTCGGTGTAGGTGCACCAGGGCAGGGCGGACCAGTCGACCCTGGTCGGTAGCCCAAGCGTGATTTCGAGCGCCACGTTGGAACCCTCGTAACCCGCAACATGCGTAAGGCGCGGGCCTTCGCGGCAATCCCCGATGGCGTAGATATGCTTGCGATTGCTGCGTCGCCGCGCATCGACGAGGATGCCGTTGCGTCCGGTATGCACGCCGATCTTGCCGAGCCCGAATCCTTCGATCCGCGCCTGTCGACCGACCGCGACCAGCAGGTGCGTCCCTGCGATTTCCTGCCCGTCATCCAGCGTCACGGTGAAGCTGCCGAGCGCGCCGGGAGTGACCTTCGTGGCCTTGCCGGTGACGAACATCACCTCTTCGGATTTCATCTGGTCGACCACCACCGCGACCGATTCCGGATCGTCCCGGCCCATGAGTTCGCCGGGCTCGATCACCGTGACCTCGCTGCCGAGCCGCCGGAAACTCTGCGCCATCTCCATCCCGATCACGCCGCCGCCGATGATGACGAGGTGCTGGGGCAACTGGTCGAGATCCCAGATATTCTCGTTGGTGAGGTAGGGGATGTCCTCGATCCCCTCGATAGGCGGAATGGCGGGCTGCGACCCGGTTGCGATCACGATGCGCGGCGCCTTGAGCACCACGTCGTCGACTTGCACCTTCTTCTTGCCGACGAACGAAGCGTGCCCGCGATAGACGTCGCACCCCATCTCCTCGAAGCGTTCCTGGCTGTCGTGCGGGGCGATCTGGGCGATGGCATCGTGGACATGGGCGTGAACGCCGTCCCAGCTCACCTTCGCGGCGGTCATCTGGATGCCGAAGCGATCCTGCTCCTTGGCTACCGCAGCGCGTTTCGCCGCCGCGATCAGCGCCTTGGACGGCACGCAGCCGTTATTGAGGCACTCGCCACCCATCTCGTGCGATTCAATCAGCGCGACCTTCAGGCCGAACAGCGCGCAGCCCCCGGCAGCCGTCAATCCGGCAGCCCCGGCGCCGATCACGATCACGTCATGGGTAAATCTCATGCCTGTCCCTGAAACCAAGCTTGCGTGCGAGGCGGCCCCCGTGCTGTGTGTGGCACATCCGTTTGCGAGGGTCGAAACGTTTCATGGATTTGCGGAAAATTCGCTCGAAAAGCGACGCTCGTTGAGCGGTATTCTCGTGACGGGGGCCGCCGGGCTGATCGGCGGCGAGGTTTGTGCGCGGCTGGTGCGCGCGGGACACAAGGTCACCGCGCTCGTCCATCGCAACCCGGAAGTGCGCGGCAATGACGGTGAGATCGTTCCGGTCGCCGAGACAGTGCGGTGCGATATCCGCAAACAGCGGCTCGGGCTCGATGACGCGACGTTCGAAAGGCTGGCGCGCGACACCGATCTGGTCATCCATTGCGCGGCGACGATCCGGTTCGATCTGACCGACGAGGAATATTCGGCGGTTAACACGGCTGGCACCGCAAATGTCGTCTCGCTGGCACAAGCGGGTGGGGCAGGGCTGCTGCATGTCAGCACGGCCTATGTCTGCGGCAATCGCAACGGGCCGATCATGGAAGGCGAGCCTTTGCCCGAAAGCGGGTTCGCCAATGGCTACGAGGCGAGCAAGGCGGCGGGCGAGGCGCTGGTTCGTGGGTCCGGGCTGGAATGGGCGATCGCGCGGCCCGGGATTACGCTGGGCGAGTATGCGAGCGGTCGAATTCGTCAGTTCGACGCGATCTATCTGGCCTTCAAGCTGATCGCCGAAGGCCATATCAGGCTTGTGCCTGCTGCCTCCGACGCCACGCTCAATTTCGTGCCGCTCGACCATGTGGCCGGAGGGATCGTGGCTTTGGTAGAGAACTGGGAGAAGGCGAGAGGCGGCACGTTCCATCTCGTGGCGTCCACCCCACTACCGATGGCCGATTTCGCGAACGGGATCGGCAGTGTGAAGGGCTTGTACGGGCCTACGCTGGTCGACCCTGACGCGTTCGACCCGGCAGCGCTGCCGCCACTCGAACGCCGTCTGCACGGGCGCGTTTCGGCCCTTTATGCGAGCTACTTCCAGCGCGATCCTCGCTTCGACGATACGCATTTTCGCGAAGTCACCGGCATCATGTCGCCCCCGGCGGACCAGCACTATCTGCGACGTCTGATCGAGTTCTGCATTGCCGAGGGTTTCCTCCCCACGGCCAGAGCGCTGACGCGCTAGCGCACGTCCGGATAATCGCGCGCCATGCGACCGCGCAGGCCGACCGCCCAGAGAATACCGACCTTGAAGTAGATCCAGTTGGCTTTGAGAGGGCCCAACGCCGCGATCCGCCGGTCGCTGGTACGCACGATGCGCGGCACCATGCGGATGCGACCGAGCCTCGCGAACTTCACGCAAAGGTCCGCCTCTTCCATCACCATATCGCCCGGCGTGCAGCCGCCAAGCTTCAGGAAATCCTCGCGGCGGAAGAACATCGCGTGGTCGCCGAACAGCAGCCGTACGCCGCGAAAGAACAGGTGCGGGCGGGTGACGAGGGGCGCGTACCAAGTCTTTATGTAGTTATGTGCGCTGGTAAGCCAGCGGGTCCTTGTGCCGGTAATCAGCGGAGTGAAGCTGGCAAGCGCGATGCGTTTGTCCGCGAGCGTTTCGCGGATCACCGCGACCATATCCACGGGCGGCAGACTGTCGGCATGGACCACGCAGGCCAGCGGGGCCTGCGCCGCCTCGACACCTGCGTTGATCTGTCGTGCGCGCCCCCTCTCGCAACACAGCACGCGCCAGCCGGCCTGCTCGGCCAATAC
>NZ_CAXQBM010000025.1:0-7432 GCF_964222115.1 Alteriqipengyuania sp. | reverse complement strand
ATCGCTTCGTGCATTACGCTCCCGACAGGAGGGCAACTCAAAGCGAGGGAACCTATGAGCGCTCGAACTGGCATTAATGCCGTCAAACTGGCTGCGGTTGGCTGTACTTCAATTCTTGCGATGACTTCTGCGCCGGCGGCGGCACAGGTCGTCTGCGCAACCGACTTGGCCGGCGTGCTGAACTGCGACGCCCCGACACCGGCACCGCCAACCCCGCCATCCGGCACGATCAATCTCAACGCGCTGGTCCAGCCTGTCGTCGTCGCCCTGCCCCCGAATTTTGAATCCACCGT
The DNA here is from genome assembly GCF_964222115.1 of Alteriqipengyuania sp. Taxonomy (NCBI): domain Bacteria; kingdom Pseudomonadati; phylum Pseudomonadota; class Alphaproteobacteria; order Sphingomonadales; family Erythrobacteraceae; genus Alteriqipengyuania; species Alteriqipengyuania sp. The sequence continues at coordinate 7,139 of NZ_CAXQBM010000025.1, read as the reverse complement.
CACCGCGCTGATAGACACCACCGGCCCCATCACCATCACGGGCGATGCGGTGATCGACACCGTGCTCGATAACGAGCCCGCGCTGGACCTGACGTCGGGGGCCGACATCAACGCGCAAGTCCGCCGCCTGACGACAATCGGTGACAGCAGCACGGGTGCATTGCTGCAAGCTGTCGATGGTCTCGTGCTGACAGTCGACGATCTCGTATCGACCTTGGGCGACAATAGCGACGGCGTGAATATCCAGGCCGGGAACGCCAGCGTCACGCTCGACGAAGTGCAGACCGCAGGCGTCAATGCGCAGGGCGTGGAGATCGTCACGGTTTCCGGCCCGGCGACGCTCGATGCCAACCTGATCGAGACCCTTGGCACCGGTTCGACCGCCGCCTTCCTCACCGCAGCGGGCGGCATCGGCGTCGATGTCGGCGTGCTGCGCACCGGAGGCGACCAGGCGCTCGGCCTCAATCTCCAGTCCGATCCCGCAGTCTGCGCCACGCTTGGTGCAGGCTCCTGCAATATCGACGCAGTGTTCGACACGATCACCACCGATGGCTTCGGCTCGATCGGCGCGCTGGTGACCGCAGCGGGGGCAACGACACTCTCCGCCGATGTCATCCAGACCAACGGCATCGAAGCTGCCGGGATCGACCTGCGTGCCGATCCCACGGCATGCGTCGCACTGGGTGTGGGATCGTGCGACCAGGCCTTCACAGTCAACAACCTGACCACCACGGGCGCACGTTCGCCCGGTGCGGTGATCCGCGCAGTGGGCGATGTCGATGGAAGTGTGGGCGTGTTGTCCACCGATGGCGAGGATGCATTCGGCATCGATCTCGCCAGCGATCCTACCGCCTGTGCCATTCTAGGTGCGGGCGCCTGCGAAAACTCGCTTAGCGTCGGCCAATTGACCACCAAGGGCGATGGCGCGATCGGCGCGCTGATCCGTGCGGCGGGGCCCACGACTGCCAATATCGGTGTGCTGGAAACCTTTGGCGACAATGCCACGGGCATCGATTTAGCAGCAGACCCGACCGCATGCGTCCTGCTAGGCGTCGGGCAGTGCACCACGGCCATTACTGCCGATCAGATTTCGACCGGTGGCGATGGTGCCGCCGGCGCAATCATCGCAGCACCGGTAGACATTACCGGCGATTTCGGCACGGTCCAAACGCTGGGCGCGAATGCGACCGGGATCGACATAAGCAGCGATCCGGCGGCGTGCGTGCTGCTGGGAGCAGGATCTTGCGATCCGACCCTGACCGCGCAGAATGTGACCACCCAGGGCATCGACAGTGCGGCCGTGCTCATCAGCGCACCGGGCCAGGTCGTGGCGACCCTCGGGGTGGTTTCGACCTGGGGAGACAATTCGCCCGGGATCACCGTGCTGACCGACCCCACTGCCTGCGCCATTCTGGGCGCGGGGGCCTGCGGCGTGACCATTGCAGGGCCCGGTGGGCCAGGCACGGGCGCTGGCCCGGACATAGACACCGATGGCGACGATTCCCCCGGTGTCGATGTCGACAGCCCTGGCCCAATCGACGTGGAAGTCGGCGATGTCGATACCGATGGCGACAATTCGCCGGGCATCGACGTCGATGGCGGTGAAGGCAAGGTCAGCATCGTCTTCGAAGACATCGTGACCCGCGGCGACGATTCGCCCGGTGTGGAAGTCGATGCGACCGGAGAGATCATGGTCATCGGCGACAGCGTGACCACCGGGGGCAGCAATTCTCCCGGTATCGACATTGATGGCGACGACGTCGCGGTGATGGTCGATGTCGGTATGGTGACGACCAGCGGACCCGATTCCGACGGGATCAATGTGGACACCACAACCGGCCCGATCACCGTTGTCACAGGCCCCGTCACCGTGACTGGCCCCAGAAGCGACGGGATCGATGTTACCGCCACCGGCTGCACGACCGTTTCGGTCACCGCGACCGGCAATGTGTCATCCGCGCAGGGCATCGGCATCGATGCGGAAAGCGGGTGCGACCTCATCATCAACACGGCCAGTGGCGCCGATGTGAGTGGCGCAATTGCCGGGATCGAAGCGACCTCCGGCACCGGCACCACGATCAATCTGGGCGGTGACGTATCGGCCACTGCCGGTCCGGCGCTGGATGCCGATGGTGCGGCTGCGGTTGTCACCGTCAGCGCTCCCGGCAGCATCACCGGACAGATCGACCTGACCGACAATGACGACGTGCTGACCAATGGCGGCACATTGTTCGCGACCGAATCGAGCGATTTTGGCGCGGGCACCGACCTGCTCACCAACCTCGGGCTGATCTCGGTCTCGGGAACGCAAACCTATGCCGGGCTCGAAACGCTAGCCAATACCGGCGGCGTGATCGACATGCGCGATGGCGCGACCGACGATAGCCTGACCATTCCCGGCGACTACGTCGGCTCGGCAGGGGCGTTCCTGGGTGTCGATGTCGGGCCGGGTACGGCGGGCGACCAGCTGGTGATCGGTGGATCGGCAACGGGATCGACCGCAGTGGTGTTCGATGCGGGCGGCAACTTCGTCAACGGCGCGATCATCGTCGATGCCGATGCAGGCACCAGCGCCAGAGCGTTCAATCTGGCAGCCGTCCAGAACCCGCTGGTCGACTACACGCTGGAATTCGACGCGGCGAACAACAACTTCCTCGCGTTCGGCACACCCAGCGCGGCAGCCGTTTCGGCAGTGCTGATCGCCGATGGCGCCCGCCAGGTGCTCTACCGCAACAATGCGGCGGTAGGCTCCCACCTGGGTGCGCTGGCCTCCAGCGCTCGCGGGGGAAGCACGGACAACCCGCGGATCAACTCGGCCCTGTGGTTCAACTTCTCGGGCACGGATCAGAGCCGCGACAACTCGCTGTCTGCATCGCCGTTTGGCGTGGCGCGCACCTACAACCTCGACAACAGCCAGGATTACTTCGGCATCCAGGGCGGTGTCGACGTGATTGGGGGCACCAACAGCGTGCTGGGCGTGACCGTGGGCTATGCGAGCAGCCGCTTGCAGACCGAGACCGCGCTTGCGCGTATCGAGTACGAGAGCCTGAATGTGGGCGTCTACGGCATTGCCACCTTCGGCCCTGCCTATGTCGCCGGTCTGGCCAAGTACGAGACGATGAATATCGACTACGGCATCCGCTCTGGCGGCCAGATCGCGGATCTGGATGCCGACGGCTGGGGTGGCTGGCTGGAACTGGGGGCGCGCTTCGGCAGCTCCTTCTTCATCGAACCGTCCGCCTCTATCGAATATGCCAGCATCGATATCGACGACTTCTCGCAAGGGGTGACCGGGTTCGCCATGGACGAGGATGATGGTCTGCGCGGCAAGGCCGGTGTCCGGGTAGGCACCAATGTCGGCAGCGCTGCTGCGCCGATGGAGTTCTATGCGATGGCGCAGGTCATCCACAAATTCCAGGGAGAGGACAGCATCACCCTGTCGAACACCGGCGGAACTGCCACCTTCACCAACACCGCCATCGATACATATGGCAGGGCCGGTGCGGGCTTCCGCGCGCGGATGACGAACGGCATTTCGGGCTTCATCGAAGGCACCGTCGACTTCGCCAATGGGGTGAGCGGCGGCTGGGTTCGCGGTGGCCTGAGGGTGCCCTTCTTATACAAGACCTGTCAGGCGGGGAGCGCGTCCCCGCCTGACGATCCGCGATCCATCGAACAAAGAAAAAGCCCCCAGGGACCAACGTCTCCGGGGGCTTTCCATGAATTCGATGGCGCGAGTGACGGGACTCGAACCCGCGACCTCCGGCGTGACAGGCCGGCGCTCTAACCAACTGAGCTACACCCGCGCAGACACGTGCGAGACGGTTGTCTCCGCTGCGTGGGAGCGGCGCGCTTAAGCCACGCCTGCAACCCTGTCAATGGCTTCGCGACAGGGTTTTTCCAACTTCGCACCGCGAACAGGGTTAGCACCCGTTTAACCACATTTTGAGCATTTGCTGCGAGGCTCCCAATCGCTTGAGAAACCGGCAGGGGGAGCCGTTCCATGCGTATCGGATTGCTGATCGGAAGCGCCGCGCTATTCGCGGCCAGTGTGGCCGCTGCCCAGTCGCTGGTGCAGATCGACCGCGAAGTGTTCATCGAACGATCGCAGGAACGTGACGGGCGATTGCAGCGCCAGCTGATGCCTGCCGAAACGCTCGAAAGCGGAGACACCGTGGTCCTCATGCTCGCGTGGCGCAGTCCGCAGGCCAAGCCCTTCACCATATCCAGTCGGGTGCCGCGAGCCCTGGCTTTCAGGGCAAGCGGCGGCGATACGCCGCAGGTCTCTGTCGATGGGGGACGAACCTGGGGCGAACTCGCCCAGCTTCGCACCAGAGGACGCGTGGCGACCTCCGCTGATGTGACACATGTGCGCTGGGACGTTACCGATCCGCGCGCCGCCAACGGACGCGGCGTTTTCACCTACAGCGCGGTTGTTCGCTGAACGGCCTTAGCAGTTCTCGTATTTCCAGTTGCGCCGCTTGCCTTCGGAAATCCACTCGACCGCGGTCGCTATACGCTTGGCCCGCGTGGTGTCGCGCTTGGCGCTGGTGATCCATTCCAGGTAATCGCGCCGCTGGGCGTCCGTGAAGCCGTCGAAGACCCTTCGTGCGTCGGCATTCTGTGCAAGCGCCTGCGCGAAATCGTCCGGCATCGGGATTTGCGCCTTGGGTTTGGGCTTCTTCTTGATCCCCTTGGCAACCGCTTCTGCAGAACGGCGGAATTGCGCGACAAGCTCTTCGTCGGGCGGCAGCTCGTCGAGGCTCGCGATCTTGCCATAGCTGCCGATGCCGCCGCCCGCCTCGTCGCTATCGGCGAGCATGATCCCGGCATGTGCCTTGAACGCCGCCATGCCGACGACATTCTTGCCGCCGACTGTAAAATGTGGAGCGCCCCATTTCAGCGTCTCTTCGCCATCGGGCAGCGCCTCATGCGCGAGCTTGCGCACATGTTCGAGGATCGGCTGCGCAAACGAAGCTGCCCGCGCAATATATTCGTCGATGCGCGGGTCGGTCTTCATGGGGTCAGGCCGCCAGGATCAGCGCGGGCGATTCGAGCCGTACCTTCAGTGCCTGGATGAAGCTGGCTGCGTCCCAGCCATCCACCACCCGGTGATCGCAGCTGATCGAGATGTTCATCAGCTTGCGCTTCTCCACCCGTTCGACACCATCGGCACCGGTCACGAACATCGGACGCTCGACGATCTTGTTCGGGCCGATGATGGCAACCTCGGGTCGGTTGATGACCGGCGTCGTGGCGATTCCGCCCAGCGGGCCGAGCGACGTTACGGTCAGCGTGCCGCCCTGCATCTCTTCGGACTTCGCCTTGCCGGTGCGCGCTGCCTCGGCAAGTCGGCCGATCTCGCGCGCGAGCTGCCAGATGTTCTGTGCCTGCGCGTCGTGCAGCACCGGGACCATCAGCCCCGCATCGGTCTGCGCGGCCATGCCCATGTTGACCGAGCCGTGACGGGTGACCGTGCCGCCCTCATCGTCGTAGGTGGCATTGATCATGGGGAATTCGGGCAGGCACTGGCAGATCGCAGTGATCAGCAGTGGCAGGATGGTAAGCTTGGGCTTGTCGCCGCGGCCATTGTTAAGCTGCGCGCGCATGTCTTCCAGCGCGGTCACATCGACCTCGTCCACGTAGGTGAAGTGCGGGATGTTGCGCTTGGACGCGCTCATGTTTTGGGCGATCCGGCGGCGCATGCCGATGACCTTGATTTGCTCGTCCGCACGAGGCCCGCTGGCGGGAGAGTAGCCGCCGGAATAGGCGAGAAACTGGTCGAGATCGCCGTGCCGCACGCGCCCGTCTTCGACAGGCTTTACCTGTGCGAGATCTACGCCGAGATCGCGGGCGCGCTTGCGCACTGCCGGGCTGGCGAGAACCTTCGTATCGGGCTTGGGCGCGCTCTTTTCGACAGGTTGCTTGGGGGCAGGCTCCGGGTCGGCCTCACGCGCGTCGTCCGCATCGCTCGCATCGGGGTTCTCGACCTCGATCCGCTCTTCGATTTCTTCCGACTTCGGAGCGGGGGCAGACGCAGGTTCGGCCTCGGCAGCCTTGGCGTTTTCTTCTGCCACATCGTCGGGGATCTCGCCCTCGACCTCGATCGTGACGAGCATCGAACCGATGGCGATGGTGTCACCCACCTCGCCCGCGACCTCGATCACCTTGCCCGCAATGGGGCTTTCCATTTCGACCGTCGCCTTGTCGGTCATCATGTCGGCGATCTGCTGGTCTTCCTCGACCACATCGCCAATGGAAACGTGCCAGGCAACGATCTCGGCCTCGGCGATGCCTTCGCCAATATCGGGCAGGTTGAAGGTGAATTTCGCCATGGGGATCAGTCCTTGAGGAGCGTGTCGAGAGCCGCGCCGATGCGCACCGGGCCAGGGAAATAGGCCCATTCGAGGCTGTGAGGATAGGGCGTGTCGAAGCCGGTCACGCGTTCGATCGGCGCTTCGAGGTGGTAGAAGCACCGCTCCTGCACCAGTGCGGAAAGCTCTGCGCCGAAGCCCGAGGTGCGGGTCGCCTCGTGCACGATCATGCACCGGCCCGTCTTCTTCACCGATTCCTCGATCGCCTCGATATCGAGCGGGACGAGCGTGCGCAGGTCGAGGATATCGGCCTCGATCCCCTTCTCTTCCAGCACCGCCTTCGCGACGTGTACCATCGTGCCGTAGGTCAGAACGGTCAGCTGCTCGCCTTCGGTCACGAGCCGGGCCTTGCCCAGCTCGACGCGGTAATAGCCTTCGGGCACCACACTGTCCGGGTGCGATTTCCAGTTCTTCACCGGGCGGTCGAAGAACCCGTCGAACGGGCCGTTGTAGATGCGCTTGGGTTCGAAGAAGATGACCGGGTCGTTATCCTCGATGCACGAAATCAGCAGGCCCTTCGCGTCGTAGGGCGTTGCCGGGATCACGGTCTTGATGCCCGATGCGTGGGTAAACAGCGATTCGGGGCTCTGGCTGTGGGTCTGTCCACCGAAGATGCCGCCTCCGAAGGGCGAGCGCACCGTCATCGGCACCGAATATTCGCCACGCCGTTCGGGTAGCTCACGCTCTCGTCCAGCGACAGGCCATAGGCGGCATTCACCTCTGCCACCACGTCCGCCGGGGCCATGCCCGCATAATCGTCGGACA
>NZ_CAXQBM010000024.1:0-24383 GCF_964222115.1 Alteriqipengyuania sp. | reverse complement strand
CGATCTCCAGCGATGTCGGCGCGAAGGCCTCCCGCAGCAGTCGCTCCATCTCATCGGCTACACTTTCAGCCATTTCGTCTCATGATCCTTTTGCAATTCGCGGCGATCCTACCCACACTATAGCGCTTATGCGACAGACCCGGTTCCATGGTCGCCACGAGGCGAACGGCAGGCTTTGTTCATGGCCCGGCTGCAACGAAGCCGGGGAGTTTCGTGCGCCGGGCGCTTATGGCAACAGCTTCGACGGCCCTGGCGAATGGCGCTGGTTCTGCCTGCAGCACATACGCGAATTCAATGCAGGTTACGACTGGTTCGAAGGGATGAGCGCGGACGAGATCCTGCGCGCGCAGTCCCCCGCCGCAGGGTGGCAGACGGAGACGCCGGCCTTTCGGGCAACAGGCGCCGTGGATGGCATGCCGAGGTGGTCCGACTTCGACGACCCGCTCGATGCGATATCCGCCAGGGCGGGGGGCATAAAAAGCCGCGCCCAGCGCGAGGCGGAGCTGGCGATGGACGGACGCTTTTCGAAAGAAGAAGCGCAGGCGCTCGAAGTGCTGGGGCTGGGCGCGAAGACCGATCGCAAGCGGCTACGCCAGCGCTATTCGGAGCTGGTGCGGCGTTACCACCCGGACCGCAACGGCGGAGACCGGAGCCATGAAACGCGCCTCAGCCGGGTGGTCGAAGCCTACCAGTTGCTCAGGAAAAGCGCCGCGATCGGTTAGCGGCTCAGTCGCGGTCGGGTGCGCCAGGTGGAAAGAAGTGACGGAACGGGCGCGCGTCGTCCACGCACCGCACCACTGCTGGCAGCGCGAGAATCTCGGCGCGTAGTGCGGCTACGCGCGGGCAATCCTTCGGAATGCGCTCGATCCAGTCGGCGTAGAAAAGCGATGGTGCAGCCGCACAGGTCGGTAGCGAAACATGGGGCGGCAGCTCGTTCTTCGCGAGCCAACTCTCCAGCCACGCATAGCTGCGCAGCAGACCGGTCTTACCCGCCTCGACCTGAGCGGGATCGGGGTTCTCGCGGTCGGCGATATAGGCGTTTACGACCAGTTGGCCGACATCCATCACGTAGTGGTCGAAAAAGCGATCCATTAACCGCGCGCGCGCCGCCTCAACCGGGTCGTCAGGCAATAAAGGTGCGGCCTGTGGGATACGCGCGGCGATATATTCGACGATTGCGGTCGCCTCGAAGATGGTGTGCTCGCCATCGACCAGCACGGGGAATTTGCCCGCAGGGTGCGTCTTTTGAACGAAGGAATAAGCTTCGTTCCGCTCCATCGGGTTCACCTCATGGAAGGTGAACGGGATGTCGTAAGCGTAAAACGGGATCAGACCCTTCCATGTGTAAGACGAGAAGGGGTGGCCGTAGAGATCCATCACCAGGTCCCCGCCTCAATCCTGGCGCGCCGTGCCATTTCGCGGGCACTCGTACTCGGCGCCGGGGCTTCGGCGGGGTAGGGGGGTAGCGCACCTCCTGGCTCGTAGGTGGTCACCACGGTTCCCTGATCGGTCACGTAGTGATCCGTCAGCTTCAGCGTGCCGACCTTCGTATCGGCTCCGAACCAGCGCTTTCCGCTGCCCAGCACGACAGGGTAGGTCAGCAGGGTCAGCCGGTCGATCAGACCTTTCGCTATCAGTTCCGGGTAGAGCGTGCTCGAACCCTGCACGATCAGATCGGGCCCTTCGGTCTGTTTGAGGGCCGCGATGTCGTCGAATCCGCTCAGGGCGTGGCTATTGTCCCATCCGAGATCGGCACCGCCGTGCGTCAGCACGTATTTGTTCGCCTTGGTGAAAGCCTCACCCATGCCTGCCTCCGGTCCTTCGACATAGGGCCAGTATGCGGCAGAAATATCGTAGGTCCGGCGGCCAAGAAGGAGGTCGTATTCTCCGCCAAACAACTCGCCCAGCGTGCGATTGACGCCCTCGTCCCACAGCTTGAAGACCCAGCCGCCCTCGGCGAAACCGCCGCTCGGATCCTCGCTCGGCCCACCGGGGGCCTGAATGACTCCGTCTAAGGAGACGAACAGCGATCCGGTAATCCTGCGATTCATTTGGCTCACTTTTCGTCTACCTCTATGGCTTGGCGCACGAAGTCGCACAGGACCTGCTCGTCAAATCCCTCCTTCGAAGAGTAGGCAAGCGTTCGGGATGCTTTTCCTGTCCCACCAAGGTGCCCCGCAGGATCGATAAACTGTGCGCCCTTGGTGAAGGAAATCGTGATGCCCTTCGCATTGGGACTGAGGGCAATGATATCGCGCTTCAGCCGGTATACGGGCACGCCATAATAGGTCTCCGTCCCGCCTCGCATCCGCTCTTCCAGCTGCGGAGCGCAGGTCAGGATGGCCGTGCGGATGGTGTTAAAGACGGCGCGGTGCTGGGGCCGTACCTTGTCCTCTTCGAACTTTGCCAGGACCGCATTGTCGATCATCCCCGCCTCGCTGCCTCGATCGCGGCGATGTCGATCTTCTGCATACCCATCATGGCGCCGAAAGCGCGTTTCGCCTCGTCACCACCCGCGGCCAGCGCACGCGTGAGCGCGCGCGGTGTGATCTGCCACGACACGCCCCAGCGGTCCTTGCACCAGCCGCAGGCGCTTTCCTGTCCGCCATTGTCGACGATGGCATTCCACAGCCGGTCGGTTTCCTCCTGATTCTCGGTATGAATCTGGAGCGAGTACGCCTCGCTCTGCTTGAAGGCGTCGCCGCCGTTGAGCAGGAGGTAGGGAATGCCGCAAATCGTCAAAGTCGCCGTCAGGACATCGCCTTGCTTGGTCGATGGATTGTCCGAGGGCGCGCGCGCGACATTGCCCATCGCGCTGTCAGGGAAGGTCTCTGCATAGAAGCGCGCGGCTTCCTCGGCATCCTTGTCGAACCACAGGCACACGGTCGCCTTGGCGTCAGGCATTGGCTGCCTCTCGCTCTGCGATGAGGTCGGCATCGATTTTCTTGGCTTTCGTGTACGCGTCGCGCGATTTCAGTCGTTCTGCGTAAGACACGAAAACGTCGCGCTTGGGCAATGTGCCGAATTCCACGCCCCAGATTGCCTGACTGCCGACATAGACATCCGCCATGGTGAAGCGATCGCCGCACACATAGTCCCGGCCCGTCAACATTGTGTCGAGCGCATCGACCATTCTGTCGTAGCTTCCGAACCCTGCGGTGCCCTGCTTCTGCGGGTCGTCGCCTACGTCCCATCCCATCGAGCGTGCAGTGATAGCCTGTTCCACCGGCCCGGCGGCAAAAAGGAGATAGCGGAAGTAGGATGCCTTCTCATGCGCGTCGGGAAGCAGCCCTGCGTCGGGGTGCGTCTCCGCGAGATAATGGCAGATTGCCGCCGCCTCGGTAATGACATGCTCTTGGTCGTCATGGTTATGCACCAGCGTGGGGAACTTGCGCATCGGATTGGCCTTGGTGAACGCCTCGGGCTGATCGGGCCCGTATTCGACGATCACCTGCTCGTAATCGGCACCCGCTTCGTGCAGCGCCCAGCGCGCGATCTGCCCGCGGCTCATCGGGTTGGTGTAAAAGGTGAATTCGGCCATGGTCAGCTTCCTTTCGTGCCGATCAGGGCGAAGAATGCACCCTGCGGGTCCAGGCCGTTGAGGATGTAGTCTCCGCCCGGGATTTCCATCGGATCGGTCATCACCTGACCACCATTTTCGCGGACGAACGCCGCAGCGGCTTCGATATCGGGGACGCGCAGGTAGTATATCCAAGCGGATGCCGGCATCATTTCGGGCTTCGCCATCATCGCGCCGAGCGTGTAACCGTTGACCGAGTACATCTCGTACAGGCCCATCGGCCCCATATCCATTTCGTCCGACTTCTCCCAGCCGAAGAGGCTGGTGTAGAACTGCTTTGCGGCTGCCGGATCGGTCGTGACCAGTTCGTTCCACGCGCAATGGCCTTCGCGCGGCGCATGTTTGGCGAAAGACTGGCTTTCCTGACCTTCGGGGCCTTCGGGCTGCATGAGGTAGAAGGGCACACCCTGCGGATCGCTAACGAAGGCCATATGACCCACCCCGTCGAGGTGATTGGGGCCCATCAGCACGGTGCCGCCCAGTTCCTTGAGCTTCGCTACGCCCGCCTCGATCTCTTCGACAGAGATATATCCGACCCAGATGGGGCGTGCGCCACCATCGGTCATTTCCTGTGTGAGCTGCAAAAGGCCGGCGATCTCCACGCCATCCTTGCTGATAAGTCGGTAATCCATGCCGGGAGTGTCGCTTCCCTTGAATTCCCAGCCGAGTAGCGGGCCGTAGAATGCCTGGGCGGCATCGGCATTGGTGGTCATCAATTCGTACCAGACGAAATCGCCGTGGGTATCAGGCATCCTCGTTCTCCTCTCTCGCGCGATCTGCCGCTTCGTATTGGGCAAGCTGGTCTGCCAGTGCCTTCTTGAAGGCTGGGCGTGACAATATGCGGTCGACGTAAGCCTTGCGGGCCGGTCGGTCGCCGTGCGCGCGCAGGAGTTCCAGGCGCAACACATCGGCCATCATCAGGTCGGCAGCGGTGAACCGGTCCGCCACAAGGTATTCCCGGCCCGCAAGAACCACTTCAAGCTGGCCGAGCCGCTTGTCCAGCCACCCGTCGATCGCGTCGGATTGCTGTTTGGACCAGCTGAGGACCACCCACGGCATCGTGACCATTTCGATCGAATTGAGCGCGGCAATAACCCACTGTTCCACCTGCGCCGCCTCAACCGGGCCCGATGGCATCAGCACGTCTGATTTGCGCGCCAGGTGGAGCAGGGCAGCGCCGCTTTCGAACAGCTGGACAGGGCCATCGTCCAGGAACGGGACCTGGCCGAAGGGCTGGCGGTCGAGATGGTTGGTCTCTCGCCCGTCGAAAGGGACGGTTTCAATTGTGTACCGCAGGCCCATTTCCTCGCACGCCCAGCGCAGGCGCATGTCCCGCACGAACCCGCGGGGCCCCTCGGGCACCCAGTCGTAGGTCCAGATGGCAACGGGATCGACCATCGGGCTTCTCCTCAGGCGTGCTTGTTTACGACAGGTTCGAACCCGCCATAGACCATGCGTTTGCCATCGAACGGCATCTCGCCGAACTCCTCCATGCGGGGATCGGCCATCATCTTTTCGTGGCTGGCGTCGGCGGTTGCCTTGTCGGGCCAGGTGACCCAGCTGAAGACGATCTTCTCTCCGTCTTCGCATTTGACGGCCTGGCGGAAGTCGGTGGTGTGCCCGTCCTTGACGTCGGCTTCCCAGCATTCGACCTGGCTCAGCGCGCCGTATTCCTTCACCAGCTCCCAGAATCTTTCCGCGACATCGATATACGCGGCCTTGTTGCCCTCTGGCACGGCGACAATGAATCCGTTCACGTACATGGGTATTCTCCTGCTAGAGTGGTCAGGCGTCGATCTCTGCTTCGGCGGGCGGGCCTTGCATGGCCATTGCGGGATCCATCCACATGGGCTCCCAGACGTGCCCGTCAGGGTCCTCGAAGCTGCGGCCGTACATCACGTCGCCGAATTCCTGTTTCGGGTTGATGTCCGCCTTGCCGCCATGCTGGCCAGCGGTTTCGGTGATCTCGTCGACTGCTTCGCGGCTCTCCATGCTGACGCATAGCGCGACCTGTGCGGCACTGTGCGCATCGACGATGGGTTTGCTGGTGAAGCTTGCCCACTTGTCGTGGCTCAGCAGCATCACCTTGATCGTGTCGCTCCATTCCATGCCGCTCGCGGTTTCGTCGGAGAACATGTGGTTCTGGGTGAAGCCGATGGCCTTGTAGAACGCGGTCGAGGCCGCGAGGTCGGAAACGGGCAGGTTCACGAAAATCATTCGGGTCATCGGTTCTCTCCCATGCGAATCGCCTAGCTTCGAGTCATGAGCGCTTGAGTTACACAACACAACTGCTAAGTTACAAAATGTGACTGACAAGCGACCAACCGAACGACGCATCTATGACGAAGCCTGCGCCGCCACCCATGCGATGGACATTCTGGGAGAGCGCTGGGCGGTGCCCGTGATGCGCGAACTGATGTTGGGGCCCCGGCGATTTTCCGACCTCAAGGCGAGTATCAACGGGATCAGTGCCAATGCGCTGACCCGCCGGCTGGCGCGGCTTGAAGAAGTTGGCACGATCATCCGCGAGACCTTGCCGCCTCCCGCTTCGGTGCGGGTCTACCGGCTGACCCGGTGGGGCGCGGAACTCGGCCCTGTCCTCCAGGCGCTAGGCCGCTGGGCGGTCCGCTCTCCCGAGCATGATCCTACGCGCCCGTTCAGCCCTACATCGCTGATGCTGTCCATAAGGACGATGGCTGCTCCCGCGGCGCTGGAAGGCAAGTCTGCTGCCATCCAGTTCGAACTTGGCGGGGAGGCCTATTTCTGGGCGTGCGACGCAGGTGCGGTCAGTATCGGGCGGGGCGAGGTGGAGGCGCCGGACCTTCATGTTCGCGGGGATCCCTCGGCGGTCGCTGCCGCGATATACATGGGTGTGGAAGGAGACGAGGTAGAGATTGCGGGGGACCATGATCTGTGGCGCTGGTTCCGCACGCTTTTCGTCCTCCCGCCCAAAGCATTGGCTCCTGAGGCCTGACCTACTGCCGCATCGCCCAGCGCAAAGTCCGCCCGAGGCCCCAGGTTGTCGCACGAGCGGGCAGCGCGGCAAGGCCGGGGCGATGCAGCCCCAGCATCGAGCGTGCGAAGGACGGCAGCAGCAGCACCGCCTCCGCCGCAATCGACTGCTGGAGCGGGGCCGGAAAACCCTGCGGGCGGATCGCGAGGACCCACTCGGCAACCTCGCGCGCTTCCTTCGAAGTGGTCAGGTCATTGCGCAACTCGCGCGTGATTGCATCGGCTTCGGCCACGCTGGTCGGGACAGGTTCGGCGCCGAGTGCGCGACCGATCAGCGCCATCTGGGCATAGTATTCGTCCTGCTCGACTCGGGGCATGCCGGGCCGGGCATGGCGCAGGTAGGCAGCAAGGAAGCTCGACGCTTCGGCGATATGAACCCATGCCGCAGTCCGGGGATCGCCCGCCGCATAGGGCGTACCGTCGGGAAGGGTGCCCTCGATCCGTTTGTGGATCATGTTGACCCGTTTGATGGCCTCTTGTGCACGGTCGCGGTGGCCGAAGGTCGTAACCGAAATGAACTGCGCCGTGCGGTGGAAGCGGCCCTGTGCGTCCTCCCGAAAATTCGAAAAATCGAGCACGCCTTGCAAGGCGGCAGGATGGAGCATTTGCAGGAATAGCCCGCGAATGCCGCCGATCATCATCCCCATGACATCGGCGTGGACCATGCGGATCGGACTGTCTTTCTCGAACAGGGCTTCATCCGAGGGTGGGACCCGTGTTTCCGGCACCTTGCCCTGGTTGAACGCCGCGCGCACCTGGTTCACGATCGCGGTCCGCAGCGGGTCGAAGGGATCAGGGCGGCTCATGGCGCAACAAATATCGCGCCCTCGGGATGTTTGGAAGTGCAGGGTGAAAGCCTGCTTGCGAGCCGTGCGCAACACCTCTAGTCCCGGCCCCGATGACTGACCAAAAGAGCTTCCAGCCTTCCGAGAACACTTTGCTTGCTGCGCCCGACACGACTGTCGACGTGCGCAAGGTCTTCGGCGTCGATATAGACTGGCAGGTCCCCGCCTTCAGCAAGGCGGACGAGCGCGTGCCCGATCTCGACGACAGCTACGTGTTCGATCCCGACACGACGCTGGCGATCCTGGCGGGCTTCGCCTTCAACCGCCGCGTGATGGTCCAGGGCTATCACGGCACCGGCAAGTCGACCCATATCGAACAGGTCGCCGCGCGGCTGAACTGGCCCTGCGTGCGCATCAACCTCGATGCCCACATCAGCCGGATCGATCTGGTCGGACGCGATGCGATCGTGTTGCGCGATGGCTTGCAGGTCACCGAATTTCGCGAAGGCCTGCTGCCGTGGGCGCTCCAGCACCCGGTCGCGCTGGTGTTCGACGAATACGACGCGGGCCGTCCCGACGTGATGTTCGTGATCCAGCGCGTACTGGAGGCACAGGGCAAGCTGACCCTGCTCGACCAGAACCGCGTGATCCGCCCGAACCCCGGTTTCCGGCTGTTCGCGACTTCGAACACGGTCGGGCTGGGTGATACCAGCGGGCTTTATCACGGCACGCAGCAGATCAACCAGGGCCAGATGGACCGCTGGAACGTGGTCGTCGGGTTGAATTACCTGCCTGCCGAGACCGAGCAGGAGATCGTTACGGCCAAGGTGCCCGAGGTCGAAAAGAAGACTATTGCGGACATGGTGAAGGTGGCGGATCTCAGCCGACAGGGCTTCATGAACGGCGACATCAGCACCGTCATGAGCCCGCGCACCGTCATCACCTGGGCGCAGAACACTGCGATCTTCAAGGATATCGGCTTCGCCTTCCGCGTTAGCTTCCTCAACAAGTGCGACGAAGCTGAGCGGATGCTGGTGGCGGAATACTACCAGCGCGTGTTCGGCGACGACCTGCCCGAAAGCGTGGTCGGCGCGGCCTGAGGCCTAGCCTGCACTGCGACGCGCCTCCACTGCCGTATCGTAATTGTCGATAGCGGGTGGCGGTTTCTGAAGCGGCGTAATTCGCGCATGCGAAACTCCGTCGTCAGCCTTGCGGTGGGGCAGTTGCGAAGCGGGTACGGCCTTGCTGAACAGGAAACCCTGCATCTGGCTGCACTCGGTGACGCGCAGCAGATCCATCTGCCCGGCATTTTCGATACCTTCGGCAGTGGTCCGCATGTTTAGCTTGGTCGCCAGCGCAATCACCGCCTGAACGATCGAATCGCTGTCCGCGCGCTCTGCCATGTCGCCCACGAAGCTGCGGTCGATCTTGATCTTGTCGAAAGGGAACGCGCGCAGGTAGTTCAGTGAGGAATAGCCGGTTCCGAAATCGTCGAGCGCGATCTGCACGCCCAGTGCACGGATTCGGTGCAGCAGCGCGATGGTCTCTTCGCATTCGCGCATTAGCACGGATTCGGTGATTTCCAGTTCGAGGCGATGGGTCGGCACGCCGCTGGTCGCGAGGCAGTGGACGATGGTTGCGTACAGGTCCCGGTCCATTGCCTGGACCGGCGAGATATTGACCGAGACCGTGAGATGATCGGGCCAGCGCGAAGCTTCGGCCAGTGCTTCGCGTAGCACCCAGGCGCCGATCGCGACAATCTGGCCGGTCTCTTCGGCAATGGGAATGAATACGTCCGGGCTTACCGATCCCCGAGTAGGGTGGTTCCAGCGCAGCAATGCTTCGTAGCCGGCCGTCTCGATGGTCTGCGTATCGACCAGCGGCTGGTAATGCAGCTCCAGTTCGCCCTTGGCCAGCGCGTCGCCCAGGTCGCTTTCCAGTTGGCGACGATCCTGTAACTCCTCGCTCATGCGCGAATCGAACACGCTCGCCGTATTGCGGCCGCGCATCTTGGCATCGTAGAGCGCGAGGTCGGCGGCATAGATGACCTCGTCTGCATTTGCTCCGTCGTAAGGCCCGAAGGCGATCCCGATGCTGGCGTCGATCCTCGCCTTCTGCCCGTCGATCTCAGCCGGCTGATGCATCGCATCGACAATTCTGTGAGCGACCTCGATCACGCGTTCCCGGCTGAGGGGATGTTCGATCAGAACGGAGAACTCGTCGCCTCCGATCCGGGCCACCATCGCGCCGGGAGGGACGCATTCCTCGATCCTGCGTGCCGCTATCTCAAGCGCTGCATCGCCTCCGGTATGACCGAGGGTGTCGTTGATCGCCTTGAACTTGTCGAGATCGATCGCAAGTAATGCGACCATCCCGTCCGACCCAAGTCGATCGAAGGCCCGCTTGATCGTCGTGCTGAACAGTGCACGGTTGGGGAGATCGGTCAGCACATCGTAATGCGCTATATACTTGATCCGCTCTTCTGCCTCGCATGCCCGGGTCACATCGGCAACGAAGCCGCGCCAGTAACGCCGTTGGCCGTCAGGGGATGTGACTTTACGCGCTGATATCGACCACCAGCGTCGTTCACCCCGGATCCTCAAAGGCACTGACAACCGCTGAAAATTCTCGTCCTGTCCGCCCATCTGGCGCAGTTCGTCTCGCTCTGGCGAATCGTAGAACAGATTGAGCAGCTGCATGCCTTCCAGCTCTTCGGCGGAACGGCCGGATGCCTCGCAGAACCGTCGGGTCGGCCGCAGGATATGGCCCTCTTCGGTGCATTCGAACAGCCAGTCGCTGCCGTCCTGGTCGTACTGGTTGAGCAGCAGCTGGATTGTGTCTTTCGCCTCGGTCAGCTTGCGGGTGCGCAGCCGCCGCGTGGCGAACATGTAGTTGAGGTGGAAGATCAGCCAGTGCAGGGCCAGGAAGCTCAGCACGGCGACCGACGCTGCACCGATGGCGCCTTTGCCCCCGATCAAGGCCAGCGGAATCGTGAGCGCGAGCCCGTTGATGCCCGCATTGATCATGGCGCTGCGCGGCACGGCAATAAGAGCGATGGCCTCGATCCACATGACCATGATTGCCACGGGCACCAAGTGGAGAAGCATTTCCGGAGGGGCCAGGTACATCGCGAAAGCGCTCGAAACACCCCACTGCAGCGAACGAAGCAGGACGACGCGCTTGACCATCTCGAGAGTGTCGGTGTGCGGATGGATCTGCGTTTTGCGGCGAAGATCGATGGCGATCTGGAAGCCGGCGATCGCCAATCCGGTGAACACCATTGCAGCAATGAATATCATCGACATGAAATTCATGAAGATGATCGCCGCAATGCCTGTGCGCAGGATGTCGTACACGAAATACGGCGTGATGCAGATGTGCTCCAGCCGGCACCGGGCCCACCACTCGATATCCTTGCCTTCCGGGTGATGATCGATCAGCCGCAGGTACAGCAGCTTGTAGAGCAGGCTGCCCGGCTTGATCAGAGGGGAGGTTCTCGAATGGCTCATACGGTCGGAAAGAACTCGAATTACGGCACAATTCCTTGCGTTAGGGCCAAATGGTAAATCTCGGGTTTTCCAAACCTGCGTATAATCACTCTGCCTGCACGGGTGCGGTTGCTGCTGGTGCTGGCATCGGGCTTGCGATATGGATGAGGTATGGCAGGGGGCGGCTCCAGAGACGATGACTGGCCCGGTCGCGGTGGCGGCAGGCGCCATCGCGGCTACTACGCCACGCATGAAAGCATGGTCGACGACCCGTGGGAGGATGACGATCCGGACTTCGCC
Organism: Alteriqipengyuania sp.; assembly: GCF_964222115.1. Classification (NCBI taxonomy): domain Bacteria; kingdom Pseudomonadati; phylum Pseudomonadota; class Alphaproteobacteria; order Sphingomonadales; family Erythrobacteraceae; genus Alteriqipengyuania; species Alteriqipengyuania sp. The sequence goes on along the minus strand of NZ_CAXQBM010000024.1, from coordinate 13,218 downwards.
GATCGCCCGCGAGGGCGCATCTTCGGGGATGGTATCGGGCGCACGGCCTATTCCGCGCTGACCGCTTACGAGACCCGTTTCTGGGGTGTGCGCGTGCTGGCGGGCTTTGCCCTGTTGCTGATTTTGATCGTGATCTGGCTGGCGATCACCGCACCGCTTTCCAAATCGCTGGAACCGATCGCGCCGCCGCAGATCACCCTGCTTGCCGCTGACGGCACCCCGATCGCGCGCAATGGCGCGGTGTACGACGAGCCGGTGGATATCGACCGACTGCCCGACCATGTGGTGGAGGCCTTCCTCGCCACGGAGGATCGTCGGTTCTATTCGCACTGGGGCGTCGACCCACGCGGGCTGGCGCGCGCGACGATCAACAACTGGTCGGGCGGGCCGACGCAGGGTGGCAGCACGATCACCCAACAGCTCGCGAAGTTCACGTTCCTGACACCGGAGCAGTCGCTTTCGCGCAAGGCGCGCGAGATGCTGATCGCGTTCTGGCTGGAAGGCTGGCTGACCAAGGACGAGATCCTCGAGCGGTATCTTTCCAACGCATACTTCGGAGACAATACCTACGGGCTGCGCGCGGCAAGCCTGCACTATTTCTATCGCCAGCCGGAAAAGCTGGAGCCGAACCAGGCGGCGATGCTTGCGGGCCTGCTCAAGGCGCCTTCCGCCTATGCGCCCTCGCAGCATTACGATCGGGCGGCGCAGCGGATGCAGGCGGTGAAGGCCAGCCTCGTTTCGGCGGGGTTCCTGTCGCGTGGCGAGGCAGACCGGATGCGGCCTCCCGCGCTCGACATGCGGCTGACCAACGACCTGCCGACGGGCACGTATTTTGCCGACTGGGCGCTCGCCGAAGCGCGCGATCGTACCTCGCCCGGTTATGCGCTGCAGGCGATGACGACCACGCTCGACGCGCGATTGCAGACCATAGCGCGCGACGTCATTGGCGGCGCGCCGCTGGGAGACGCACAGGCGGCACTCGTCGCCATGCGCCGCAATGGGGAGGTCGTCGCGATGATCGGCGGCAAGGACTATTCGACCAGCGCGTTCAACCGCGCCACGCAGGCGCGGCGGCAGCCAGGCTCCACCTTCAAGACGATTGTGTACTTCGCGGCATTGAAGGAGGGCTTCGGCCCGGAAGATCCGGTGAGCAACCGGCCCTTCACCGAGGGTAGCTACCGACCCGAGAACTACGACGAGAAATATTCCGACTTCCTGACGCTGGAGCAGGCCTTTGCTCGCTCCAGCAATGTGGCGGCGGTGCGAATGTTCAACGAGGTCGGCAGCGCGCAGGTAATCGATGTCGCGCGCGATCTGGGCATTACCAGCCCCATTACGCGCGGCGATCCCAGCGTGGCGCTGGGCACAGCTGGCATGTCCCTGATGGAGCTGACCGCCGCCTATGCAGGCATTGCGGGCAATTCCTATCCTGTCGAACCTACTGCATTCCTGCGCGAACCGCGCGGGCTGTGGGACAGCCTCTTCAACGCGCCGCGCAGCGTTTCCAGTTCCACCCACCGCGACATGGAGCGGTTGCTGCGGACCGCGATCAACGAGGGTACAGGCCGCAATGCGCAGCTACCCGGGCTCAATTTCGGCAAGACCGGGACGACGCAGAACAACCGCGATGCACTATTCGTCGGGTATGCGGGCGACCTCGTCGTGGGGGTATGGATCGGCAATGACGACAACTCACCGCTGGAAGGTGTAACGGGAGGCGGGCTGCCTGCGCGCATCTGGAAGAGCTTCATGCTGCGGGCGCAGGGCATCCGGACCGAAGCGCCGTCGCGCCGGCAGGACCCGACCGCACCGGTCCAGCCGCTCGACGTGCCGGATGCCAGCGATATTCCTGCGCCGGTGGAGGAAGAGGGGAGCGAGATCACCACCGACGCCAGCGGAATCACGATCCGCGAAGAGTCGCCCGATCGCGAGGCACCGCCACTCGATGCGCCACCCGACGCTCCGCGTGCCGCACCACCGCTGCCTGCGGCGCGCGAGGAGGATGGGGCGCTGCCGAACTAGCGCGCGCTGTCAGGTGTCGGCAGGTTCGATCCGCTGGATCATCACGTTCATCACCGCGCTTGCTCGCGGTCGGTCACGCTCGTCCTGCCAAGCCTCGACGGTTATATTCGCGCTGCGCCGACCGAGCTTGGTGATCCGCGCCTTGGCGAACAGCGGCGCCTTCCTGGCTGCGGCAAGGAATTGCACGGTGATGTTGATGGGTTTGAGCTGCGCTTCTTCGCCCCTGTCGTCCAGCGCGACGCGCAGCGCGGCATAGGCGGCGGTTTCCATCAGGCCGCTCGTCGCGCCGCCGTGGAAATGGCCGGGGCGCCCTTCGATCGCGTCGATCCCGGACACGCACAGCACGGGCACGCCATCCTCGAACCCGGAAACCTCGATACCCAGCGACCGGGCATAGTTGGACAAGAGATCGGGGCGGGCCTGCTCAGTCATTTTTCGGGCCTGCATTGCCGATGGTCATGTAGACTGCGGCCATGGTCGCCACCGGGTCCTCCGGGTCGCCGTCATGCGCAATCCCGCGCACGAATGCGGCGGAGCGGGTAGTGCGGAAACACTCGCAGCGTCCGATGACATCCGCCCGCTCGCCCGCTGGGCGCTGGTAGTCGACGCGCATGTCCAGCGTGGCGACGGGCAGGAAGCGCTTCTCGCGTGTCCAGATCGCCATGCCGCCACCCATGTCGAGCATCGAGAAGATCGGGCCCGATGCGATAACGCGGCGCACATCGTCGCCCACCAGGTCTTCGCGCCAGGGCAGGGTCAGTTCGGTCCAGTCATCACCATGATCGCGATAGGCGAGGCCAAGCCAGCCGGGATGCCCGCCCGAGAACAGGAAGGGCGATGCTGCCTTCGGATCGAACACGTTCGCCGGATCCTTGTGCGAGCCCTGCTGGGGCGAGGTCTGTTTCTCCATGCGCGCCTCCCTGTGAGGAGAAACCCGCGATGACAATATTTTAATTCGCCTGACCGGCGGCTTCGCGAGAACCTCGGGCCTGCGTGACAGCGGCGTTGCGCGCTTTGTCAAAAGAGGGGGGAACACCATGAATTTGCCCAGGATTCTTATCGATGCCTTGCCGAACCTCGCCGATGCGCCGGGGCTGATCGGCAGTTATATCGACAAGCACGATCCTTCGCTCGACGACCGGATCGTCTACCTGATGGTCTATCTGTACGAGACCTATCCGCCCGAAGGCCTGATCTAGGGGCAGGCCACCGGTGCACGTCGACCCTGCGCTTCTTGCTTTTGCGAGAGACCCTTGCGCGATCGCCGGGGTACAGGGTCGCATCCATGCCGCGAAAGCACGCTGGCAGCGCCGGGTCGAGGTCGCGCCAGTGCTGGCCGACTGTGCTGCTTGGGATCGCGGAGGCGTATTCGACGCGTGTACACACCTTCATGCGCTGATGGCGGGGAAGGGTGCGCTGGCGTTCGCGCGCAGCTGGCTGGCGGACATGGCACTTGCTTGCCGTGACGCCCCGCTCGCCCAGCTTCCCTTCCGGCACAGCCAGGGCAATGGTGTCGGTGCGATCCAGTTGCATCGTGCGGGGCGCGTGACCCTGAGCCTCATCGGAGTGGATGCGAAGTCGGCCGCACCGCCGCGCACAATCAGCTTCACCGATTGCGAACGCCACGAAGCGATGCTGGCAGGTATGGGGCAGGCTACGATACTCGGATACCGCGATGAAGCTCCACCATCGCAGGCTCCGCTCGCGCTTGCCCCGGGCGCGCGCTTTTCGGGCGATATCGACAGGTCGCGTGCGATCGTGTCGGTAGAAGCGCCGCTGGTTTTCCTCCGGGTAGCCCGCGAGCCCGGGCATCCCGAGCTGACCCGCGAGGTAGAAATTTCCACCGGGCGGGTACTCCATCGGGCCTCCGCCTGCCCTTCGGAAAGCCGCGTCGAACTGGCTGCCGCTTTGCTGGGCGCGATGGGGCGGGAGGATGCGGCACAGGCTTTGGCCGCCTATGCCTGTGGACAAGCAGGCGAGGGTGCGCGGTGGCAGGCGCTGCGCCATGCACTGGCACTCGATACGGCTGCGGGATTTGCCGCTTTGTGCGGGATTGCGGACTGCTGCAGCGATGTTCTTTCGCGTGAGGCTGCCCGCCTGCGAGAGAGTCTGTGCACGACTTATCCACAGCTTACCAACATGCGGGAAGACCTGTGCCTCGCGAGCTGAAGCCGACGCCCCCAACCCCCATTTCCTTGCAGGAGTGCATCGCGCGGCTGGATCGTGAGGGTTTCGATCCGCGCGACGACGCATCGCTGCTCCATGCAGCCGACGTGCTGGCAGCTCTGGCCGCTAACCGGACTTTTCTGGGCGATCTCCTGATCGAGGAACTGACCGAGCAACCTGCGGAGCGGACGGCATATGGCCCGCAGGCGATCATGCTGTCGCCGCCCGCCAACGGATATTTCCTGCGCGCGAATATCTGGCCATCGCCGCGCGACCCGGCCTTCCAGGCGGGAGGGGCAGCCAGCTTCGTCTACGGACTGCCGCACGATCACAATTTCGACTTCCTGACGGTCGGCTATGTCGGGCCGGGCTATGTCAGCGACTATTACGAGTACGACTACGAAACGGTCGCTGGCGAGGCTGGAGAGGCGGTCGATCTGCGGTTCGTAGAGCGTTCGGCCTTGAGCGAAGGCCGCGTGCTGCACTACCGCGCGCATCGCGACGTGCATTGCCAGCATCCGCCCGAAAGCCTTTCTGTCTCGCTCAATATATGTGCAGCGAACCCCGCGCAGGGATGGTTCGACCAGTATCGTTTCGACGTGGAAGCGGGCCGCATCGCCGGCGTGCTCAACCCGAGTGCGAACGAGGTGATGCTGCGGCTGGGTGTGGCGCTGGAAAATGATGATGCGCTGGCACTTGCAAGGGACTTCGCCGGGAGCCACCCCAGCGCGGCAATGCGGCGGGTGGCAAGCAGTTTGGTCGGCTAGCTTAGTGGCGCATTCGCCGCCGCGTCGATGGCAGCTTGCAGGATGATCGCGGCAGCCTCCGCATCGATCCGCTCGGCCCGTTTGCGGCGGCTGACATCCAGCCCGATCATAGCATCGTCGGCGCTCTTGGTGGACCAGCGCTCGTCCCACAGCAGCACCGGAAGGCCGAAGGCTTCGGCGAGATTGCGGGCATAAGCCCGGCTCGCCTGCGCACGCGGACCCTCGCTCCCGTCCATGTTGCGCGGCAGGCCGATCACGAGCCCGCAAACCTTGCGGCCTTCCATGATCGTGCGCAGCTCGTCGCGATCGCGACCGAACTTGCCACGTGGCAGGGTCTTGAGCGCATTGGCAAAGCGCCAGCCCGCATCGCACACGGCAATGCCGATGGTCTTGGTGCCGAGGTCGATGCCGATCAGTGCGCCGCCATCGGGCAGCGCCTCGGCAAACGCTCCTGCGCTTTCGACTAGGAGTTCGCGGCCGACCATTCGGCCACGCGGGTCACCACGTCTTCCTGCACGTTGCGCCAAAACAGCGGGATATCGTAAACGTGGTAATTTTCGCCCGGAAGAACGGCGGAGCCCATCTTGGGCGGGTCACCGATCCGCAGGATGCCCTGCTCGTCGCACCGGGCGCCCACGGCCCCTGCGACGAGCTGGCCCGAGGCGAGGTTTTCGCTCGGCACCAGAGTGCCCTTGTTATCGTCCGCCCGCGCGGTGCTGTTCTGGAAGCCGGTGATCGGATTGACGCACAGGATCGGGGTTTCGCCGCGCGGTTCGCCATCAAAGCCGGGGCTGGCGCGGAACCGGCTCAGCAGCTGGCTGGGGTCGCCATTATCGGCAAAGCTGGCCCAGCTGAGGATGCAGCCTGCCTGATTGGCGCGTGCGCAGGCGGGCAGGGGCAGCACGGGCAGGTCGTGATCGACCGAGATCGGCCAACCGACGGCGTAAACCGCCGCAATGCGGTCTTCCAGCGGGCGGCCCTTCACGCGTTCGCGCAGCAAGCGCAGCAGGTGGAGCGATCCCTGGCTATGCCCGGCGAGCACGATCGGGCGATCCTTGTCGACGCTTTCGAGGAAGTAGTCGAAGGCCATTTCGACATCGCGATAGGCTGCGTCGATGGCCTGCTCGGCCTCGGGCTTGTCGGTGATGAATGCACCCACGGTCGCCTGGCGATAGCGTGGCGCCCAGATTTCGGCTGCGCGGTTGAAGGGGCTGGCAAGCCCGCGCAAGAACAGGTCTGCCCGATCCTCCGTCTCCTTGTCGCCCAGCGCCGCGTTCCACTGGATATCGCGATCGAGATTGGTCGGGATGTAGCTGGTCGGATGGACGAAGAAGACCGCGAAGGGCGGGGCATCTTCCGCCTCGCTCTTGGTGACCCGGCGCGAACCGGCCTTGCTTGCCTGCTCCACCAGCGTGCCCTCGTCCTCGCTGCGCGGAAGCGGGTTTTGCGTTTCGGCTATGGCGGGCTGGTAGCGTGCGGGATCGTTGGTGCCGATGCCCGGGCGCGAATACCACATGTCCGGATCATTATAGGCGTTGTCCGCCAGCGCTTCCTGCTCGACGAATTCGGTTTTCGGCACGAAAGCGAACTCGGTCGCCTTGTCCGACCAGATATTGAGCGCGAACATGCCGATGATGACGAGCACGATCATGGTGGCGATGAAATAGAGAAATGCGCGAACCATTCTTTGTCCCCTAAGTGCTGCCACTCTTCGCCAGCTCGGCTGCCGCCGAGGCCGCCTGCGCCGCATCGTTCACCTCGGATCGGCGCACCAGTACTACCTTCAGCATCGCGAGAAGCGGATCGGCAAGCAAGAGTCCGATGATCCCGAACAGCAGCCCCATGATGAGCTGCGCGCCCAGCACCAGTGCCGGCGGCAGGTCCACCGTCTTGCGCGCGATCATCGGGATGACGACGTAACCGTCGAAGGTCTGGACCACGAAATAGACGACGATCGCCGCGATCCCGGTCTCTACGCCGACCGAGAAGCCGACGATCGCCATCAGGATGCCGGAGATCAGCGCGCCGAGGTTGGGGATGAAGGCCAGTAGCCCGGTCAGGATGCCGAGCAGCGCGGCCATCGGCACACCGAACAGTTCCAGAGCAATCCAGGTGAACACGCCTTCGAACACCATGCCGACCACGCGGCCCGCCATCAGGCGGCGCATGTTCTGGGCCATTTCCTGCAGCGTCTTGCGAAGCTCGCTGCGGCCGTTGCGCGGCGCCATCCACTCGACGCCGCGTTCGTAGAGGTTGGGTTCGAGCGCGATGTAGATCCCGATCACCAGAATGATGACCGTAGTACCCAGCGCGCCCGCGATCCCGCCGATAGCGCGGGTGACGGTGCCGACCCCGCTAACCACCTGGTCGAGCATGGACTGCGCATCGGCGATCGACACGGCAAAGCCATTTTCGCGGGCGAGGGCGATCAGTCGGTCAAGTTGTGTTTCCAGGATGGCGGGCAGTGTCGCGGCCTGTTCGGCAATCTGCGAGCCTGCAAAATATCCCAGCCAAAGAAGGAAGGCGACCGCGCCGAGCAAGACCATCGCGATGCGCAGGGTGCGCGGGATCGCCAGATACCGCCCGATCAGCCGTGCGCCACCGTCGATCATCGAGGCGAAGACCAGCGCGGCGAAGATCACCAGGATCGCTTGCGAGATATAGACCGCCAGCGCGACCAGCCCGATCACCGCGACCCAGACCAGCGCCTTGTTGACCTCGTGCCGCAGTTTGGGATTGGCGATATAGGCCGGGCTTGCACCGCCCCAATCCTCCGCTCCGAGGACTGCATCATGGACCGCCGCTGGCGGTGGCAGGTCCTTGGGGCTGTCTTTACCCTGTTGCGACATTGCTGTTTTCGTCAGTCCTGCTCGGCAGGGGTTTCGGTGATGGTCGGGCGCAGCGTGGTGAAGGCACGATCGCCGCGCATCGCACCGAACCAGCTGAACGGATTCCAGTCCGCCGTCCCGTCGAGCGAGAAGGTGATGAATTCTGCACGCCCGCCGATATTGGCCAGCGGAACCGCCCCGCCGAGGCCCTGTCGCGCCACCGATGCACGGCTGTCTGCCGAATAGTCGCGATTGTCACCCATCACGAAAACCGCATCTTCCGGAACCAGGATCTCGTCAAAATTGTCGAGCGGCTGGTCCGGCATGGCATCGATCACGAGGTAGCTGACCCCGTTCGGCATCGTCTCGCGCAGCACGGGCACCTTGCACTTGGTGGTGCCGTCGGGTGCGGTCACCCGCTCGAAGTCGACCTGGTCGCAAGGCGAATTGATGTCGTAGGGCAGCAGCATGTCGGGCTCGACTTCCTGCTTCACCGGCTTGCCGTTGAGGATGATCTGGCCGTTTTGCACCGCAATCCGGTCTCCCGGCAGGGCGACCACGCGCTTGATGTAATCCTCGCTGCGCTGCGGGTGCACCGGGATCACCACGTCGCCATATTCGGGCGTGCCGCCGAAGATGCGCCAGTCGCCGCGCGGCAGCAGGTGGAAGGTGATCGATGCCCACGAATAGCCATAGGGGTACTTGGTCACGATCAGCCGGTCGCCCACCAGCAGGTTGGGCATCATGCTGGTCGACGGGATGTAGAACGGCTTGGCGACGAAACTGTGGAATGCCAGCACCGCCAGCAGCATCAGCGCCAGCCCGCGCAGTTCGGCGAACCAGTTGACCTTGTCATCGTCATCGGCGGTGGATTTTGCGGTGTCGATATCGCTCATGCCGGTCGTACTGCTCATTCTGGAAAAGCCTCGATAATCACGAAGGCCTGCGCCCATGGATGATCGTCGGTGAGGGTTAGGTGAACGCGCGCCACATGGCCTGCGGGCGTAATTTGCGCAAGCGCCTTGGCGGCACCGTTCGATAATGAGAGGGTCGGCGCACCCGAAGGTAAATTGGTTACGCCGATATCCTTCATATAGACGCCGCGCTTGAACCCGGTGCCGACAGCTTTGCTGAACGCCTCCTTGGCCGCGAACCGTTTGGCGTAGGTGCCCGCGATGGTGAAGGGGCGCTTCCTTGCCTTGGCGCGCTCGGTCTCGGTGAAGACGCGGTTCTCGAACCGCTCGCCATAGCGGTCGAGCGAATTCTGGATCCGCTCGATATTGCACAGGTCGGAGCCGAGACCGATGATCATGGCGAAATCTCCCTCTCCCCCGGGGGGGAGAGGATAGCGAAGCTCGCGCGCTTGTGCGCTAGTGGAGCTTGGAGAGGGGGGCACTGTGCATCGAACCTGGATTGCCCCTCTCCAACTACGGCTAGGCGACACGTCGCCAAGCCTGCGTATCCTCTCCCCGCACGGGGAGAGGGATGAGTGGCGCACGAAAACATCACCGCGCTTCGTCCATCAGCTCGCGCATACGGCGGATCGCGGGTTCGAGCCCGGTGAAGATCGCCTCGCCAACAAGATAATGCCCGATATTGAGCTCGGCGAGCTGCGGGATAGCGGCGATCGGCTGAACATTCTCGAAGGTCAGGCCGTGGCCCGCATGGGGCTCGATCCCGTTCTTCACTGCCAATGCCGCCATGTCCGCAATCCGCTTGAGTTCGGTAGCGCGCGCTTCGCCTGTCGCATGCGCATATTCGCCGGTGTGGAACTCTACCACCGGCGCGCCGAGACGCATCGCCGCCTCGAGCTGACGCGCATCTGCCTCGATGAACAGCGAGACGCGGATGCCCGCATCGGTCAATTGCGACACGATAGGCGCGAGCTGGTTGTGCAGCCCTGCCGCGTCGAGCCCGCCTTCGGTCGTGCGCTCCTCCCGCTTCTCGGGCACGATGCACGCCGCATGCGGCTGGTGGCGCAACGCGATCTGGAGCATCTCCTCGGTCGCCGCCATTTCGAGATTGAGCGGCAGGTCGGTAGCGTCCTGGATGCGCTTCAGGTCGTCGTCGCGAATATGGCGCCTGTCCTCGCGCAGGTGCGCGGTGATCCCGTCGCCGCCGACTGCTGCGACGATTTCCGCCGCGCGGACCGGATCGGGATGATCCCCGCCGCGCGCGTTGCGGATGGTGGCGACGTGATCGATATTGACGCCGAGGCGGAGCGGGCGAGACATGCTTTTCCCCTATCCGTTCGTGTCGAGCGAAGTCGAGACACGACCGCGCCAACGTCTCTCGACTTCGCTCGAGACGAACGGTGGGCTGTAGATCACTTCCGGCTCCCCGGTTTGGTGATCGGCACGGCCTTCAGTTCGGCAGGCACTTCCTTGTCCGCATAGGTGGGGAAGGAAAGCTGGATCAGCGGGAAAAACGGTACGCCAAGGTCTACCGTGCCCGAGGATCGGTCGACCAGCGCGGCTTCGGCAATCACTTCGCCGCCTTCGCGCTTCACCGCCTCGATCGCTTCCATGCTCGATTTGCCGGTGGTGACCACGTCTTCCACCATCAGCACCTTCGCGCCCTGCTCCAGCGCAAAGCCACGGCGCAATTCGAAGGTGCCTTCGGGCCGTTCGAGGAACAATGCGTTCTTGCGCAGCGCGCGCGCCATCTCGTGCCCGATGATGAGCCCGCCCATCGCTGGCGACACAACCACGTCGATCTGGCTGCGCAGCTCGCGCGGGATCTTCTGCGAGAGGGCAAACGCCATGCGCCCGGCGCGTTCCGGGTCCATAAGGACGCGCGCACATTGCAGGTAATGCGCCGAGTGTCGGCCCGAGCTGAGCAGGAAATGCCCTTCCAGCAGCGCATCGCAGCCTCGCAGTTCGCCGATGATCTCTTCATCCGTCATCTGGGGATGGCCTTTCGAAACAGGAAATGGGGATTGCGCCAAACGCATTGGACGACCCGTGAATTCCCGTCTAGAGGCGCTTGAGAGTCGCGGCAAGCGCGCCTATAGCGCGAGCCCAAAATCAGGTGCGGTCCGCTGCAAGCGGCGGTTCTGCGCGGTTTTCTGCAAGGTTCGAAGGAAAACAGACCGAAATGTCTTTTGCCGTTGCCACTCGTGATATCCGTCATGCGCTGTACGCGCTGCTTGCCTTAATCGGCCTCGTATTTGCCGTTCAGGGCCTGTCTGCTGCTGCGCCTGCCGCTACGGCACCCGAGGTCGCGAGCGAAGCTGGCGCCGATGAGGCAGCAACTGCGACCGAGGATGGTGCAGCTGGCGACGAAGACGCGGCGCAAGGATCCTACGAGCCGCTCGGCCCGGAATGGATCAAGGGCCAGCCGACCTCGTTCGAAGAAGATCCCTGGAAGAGCACGCAGTTCCAAGACCAGTACACCGAAGATGGCGAATACGCGCTGTGGATGAACAATTACATCCTGACGCCCGTGATCGTCGCGATCAGCCTGTTCGTTCTGTTCCTGCTCATCCTCGTGATGGTGCGCTATCGCCGCCGCGAGGGCCGCGAAGCTTCCCGCACCACGCATAACACGCTGATCGAAGTTGTCTGGACCATCGTGCCGGTGCTGATCCTGGTGGTCATCGCCGTGCCTTCGATCACGCTGCTGGCGCGCCAGTACAAGACTGCTCCCGAAGACGCGATCACGATCAAGGCCACCGGTTACCAGTGGTACTGGGGCTATACCTATCCCGACCAGGGTGGGTTCGAAGTGATTTCCTACATGCTCAACGAACCGGGCCAGCCGGTCATCAACGAGGGCAAGCGCGAAGTCGGCAGCGAGCCGTGGGATGGCCCCGCGCAGCTCGAAGTCGACAACCGCATGGTCGTGCCGGTGGGTGTGCCGCTGCGCATCCAGACCATCGGCGCGGACGTGATCCACTCCTTCGCGGTGCCGAGCCTGTGGTTCAAGATGGACGCGGTGCCGGGCCGTATCAACGAGCGTGTACTGACCATCAAGGAGCCGGGCATCTATTACGGCCAGTGTTCGGAACTGTGCGGTGCCAAGCACGGCTACATGCCGATCGCGATCGAGGCGGTGCCGATGGAACGCTGGCGCGAATGGGTCCGCTCAAAGGGCGGGACTTTCGAGAACGAAGCCGAGGCGGCTGCGGCTGGCGATGCCGTGGAAACGGGTGGTACGACCGAATCCACCGCCGCCGACGAAGGTGAAAGCGAAGCCGCTGCGGCTGCGGAAACGACCGAAGCCTGAGGCAGGTGGTCGAATTGACCGTTCGACTTACTTGCCTTATGAAATTGACGAAGTGAACCAAAGAGAACCGATCCGACATGGCTACCACTGCTGATAACTTCCAGGCCCATGGCGACGCGCATGACCATCATGACGCGGACCACAAGCCGAGCTTCTTTGCCCGTTGGTTCATGTCGACCAACCACAAGGATATCGGCACGCTCTACCTGATCTTCGCGATCATCGCGGGTCTGATCGGTGGGTCCATCTCGGGCATCATGCGTGCCGAACTGGCCGAGCCGGGCATCCAGTATCTCAGCTGGTGGGCGCAGCTTATGGGCGGCGAGTCGAATATCGACACTGCGCTGCACATGTGGAACGTGTTCATCACTGCGCACGGTCTGATCATGGTGTTCTTCATGGTCATGCCGGCGATGATCGGCGGTTTCGGCAACTGGTTCGTGCCGATCATGATCGGCGCACCGGACATGGCGTTCCCGCGGATGAACAACATTTCGTTCTGGCTGACCGTCGCGGGTTTCTGCTCGCTGCTGTTCTCGATGTTCGTCCCCGGCGGAATCGGGCCGGGCGCGGGTACCGGCTGGACGGTCTATGCACCGCTTTCGACGACCGGGTCTGCGGGCCCGGCGGTCGACTTCGCGATTTTCTCGCTGCACCTTGCGGGCGCCGGCTCGATCCTGGGCGCGACCAACTTCATCACCACCATCTTCAACATGCGTGCACCGGGCATGAGCCTGCACAAGATGCCGCTGTTCGTGTGGTCGATCCTGGTCACGGCGTTCCTGCTGCTGCTGGCGCTGCCGGTGCTTGCTGCAGCCATCACCATGCTGCTGACCGATCGTAACTTCGGCACGACCTTCTTCGATCCGGCGGGGGGCGGCGACCCGGTGCTGTACCAGCACCTGTTCTGGTTCTTCGGTCACCCCGAAGTGTACATCATGATCCTGCCGGGCTTCGGCATGATTTCGCAGATCGTGGCGACCTTCAGCCGCAAGCCGGTATTCGGCTATCTCGGCATGGCCTACGCCATGGTCGCGATCGGCGTGGTCGGCTTCATCGTATGGGCGCACCACATGTATACGGTCGGCCTCGACGTGAACACGAAGATGTACTTCACCGCTGCCACCATGGTGATCGCGGTGCCCACGGGTGTGAAGATCTTCAGCTGGATCGCGACCATGTGGGGCGGTTCGATCGAGTTCAAATCG